>JANQSK010000902.1 GCA_028284105.1 Anaerolineae bacterium | reverse complement strand
ACCAGAAGTTTTATTGGTTGATGAAGTGTTGGCGGTTGGGGATGCTGAATTCCAAAAGAAATGCCTTGGCAAGATGCAAAACGTAGCCAGTACCGGCCGAACTGTTCTGTTTGTTAGCCACAATATGGGTTTGATTCAATCCCTCTGTGAGCGAGGCATCATGCTCCAAAATGGGAAGCTTATTGCAGATGACAATATCCACAATGTGGTGAGCCTCTATTTGGAACAGCTTAAAACCCAAGGTGAAAATGATCTTGTAGATCGAACAGACCGCCGTGGTAAAGGCGATGTCAAACTGGTGAATGTGGCTGCCTACAATGGCAATCCAGATTCACATGGTGTTTTGAGCACCGGGAAGCCCGCTCACTTTATTTTTGAAGTAGATAACCCAATGGTTGGTTTGGCCTGTAACTTTGTTATCCACGATTCAATGGGACATCCTGTCACAGCTTTCAAAAGTACGTCTAATGGCCCTGATGATGAAGTTGACGCTTCGCAGAAAACCCGCTTTGTGTGTGAGCTTGATGAGCTCCTTCTGACCCCTGGCAGCTATCGTCTTGACGTAGCCATTCGTGGGAATGGTGATTTGCAGGATATGGTTGAAGCAGCCGCCATGATTGAAGTACAAGACGGCAACCTACGCGGCCGTATCGTTCGATCGAAGCAAGGAATCAACGTGGGAATGCCCCACCGTTGGCAGCTACCAAAAGAGTAGGCTTTCATGTATCCACGAATCTTTATTGGCGGCACTGGACGCAGTGGTACAACCATTTTATATCGCGCATTGGGATGCCATAAGAACATTTATGCGCTCCCTAAAGAGATGCGCTTTATCACCGAACCTGATGGTGTTTTGAATTTGGTTGACGCTTTGACCATTCGCTACAGCATAAACCAATCCCGAGAAGCCTTGTTTAAGTTTGAACGTTTGATGGGCGAGTACATGTGCGATCCGCAAAACGGGATTTATCCAAACTACAATATGCCTGAATGGATTGGTGAACAATTCTATTACAAAAGATTATCAGAATTTTGTGAAGAGCTGGTTGACTTTAAGTTTCGTGGCATTAGCGCACCATTACGCCCTGAAAAAGGGGATATGAGCAGCAATAGCTGGCGTAAACAGTTTAAAGACATCACAAAACTACGCCGAAACGCCAAAGGGGATATTCCCCAATTCAAGTTTCCTCATCGCGATATCAATGTCGTTAAATATTTCCCAGAGCGCGAAGAGATGTTGAAAAAAGCAGCCTCTTTTGTGGACGATCTGTTTATGAATGTGGCGGTGAAGCACAATAAGCAAACGTGGTGTGAAAAGACCCCAACAAACTTGCAATCGATTGATTTCTTGTGGGAACTTTTCCCTGATGCGGTTTTTGTTCATATGATTCGTGACCCACGTGGTGTGCTTGAGTCGATGCGGAAAGTGCGCTGGGCACCAGATGATACACGAGAGCTTTGCCGCTTTTTGGCACGCATTTATGATCGTTGGTTCGATGTCAAAGAACGTGTCGATGTGGGTCAACATCGCTTCTTGGAAGTGAAACTCGAACATTTGACGGCGTATCCAATTGCCACATTGGAAAAGATTGCCAATTTGTGTGAATTACCCAATGAGTATCACAATTTGCCTGATATTAGTCCTGAAAAAGTGAATAGCTGGCAGGGGCAAATGTCGGCTGAAGATTTAAAGATTGCAAATGAACTCTTGGGAGAGTATATCGTTCGGTTAGGGTATACTGTCTAATCAAGTTTATGGTTATGATTTCTTCGACTTCTTCTCGGGTGGGCACAATGGAAACGGCCGTTTCTTCATCAATTCCCTCGTTGAACATCGCCTATACCATTCAAAACGTCGGTTTAAAACTAACCCAGCGTGTTGGTGATGTCGTGCCCGTTCGTAACACACTCGATGGTCTCAAGAATAATGGACATGATGTGCATGTTTTTGAGCTGGGTAGCCGTTCCATCACCAAAGTGCTAGACGTTGAACAGATCGATCAAAAAGTCAAAACCCCGATTACGATAACTGGAAAACGGCCGTTTTTACTCGCTGAAAGCGCAGTACGCCGATTTCAATACACCTTTAAACTACCCTACTTCGCCTTTATTGATAGCTGGCGTTTTTATGATGGGCTTTCTCAAGTGATTCATGATTATGATTTGTGCCACGAACATAATGGATTGTTTAGTCCGGCTACTGCCTGGGCGTGTAAAAATCAAAACAAACCGTATGTGCTTACATTTAGCGCCGATCCCATTTTAGAAGCTGAATACGTCAACAAACCTTTGTCAGGCATTCATAAACAGATTGCCCAACGTCAGGCAGCGTTTACCTACGAAGAGGCGGATCAAATTTTATGTGTTTCCGCACCCGCTAAGCAGCATTTGGTTGACGTGTGGCAAGTTAATCCAGAGAAAATTAATGTGATGCCAAATGGGGTTGATATTGAACTGTTTGGTCAAATAGTTGATCCGCAACCCATTCGAGACCAGTGGGATTTAGGAAATGGCCCCGTGATTTCATTTGTCGGTGGCTTTCAAAAATGGCACGGTCTTGAAAATTTAGTTGATAGCTTTGTCACCATTCAAGAGGCTTTCCCAGATGCCCGTCTCTTTTTGGTAGGGGATGGCCCTTACCGCGAGGAATTAGATCGCAAAGTGGCCTCTTCTGGTGTCCAAGACAAAATTATTATAACGGGATTTGTTCCACAAGAGCAGGTTCCCGAATTACTTTCCGTAGCAGACATTACGGTATTGCCCTATCCTCAATTACCAAAAGACCTTTGGTTTTCACCTCTTAAGATGTATGAATATATGGCGGCTGGTAAAGCGGTCGTGGCATCTCGTTCGGGACAAATCGCAGATGTGATTGAAGATGGTGAAACGGGGCTTTTGGTTGAACCTGGAGATGTGCCTGAGTTAACAGATGCGCTGCTCGCTTTGTTGCGTCAGCCTGAAGAACGTCGAAGATTGGCGGAAAACGGCCGTTTAGAGGCTATCCAAAACCACTCTTGGACGCATTACATCACCAAACTCGAACAAATCTACGAAAGGGCATTACAAGGAAGAAGGACAAATAAATGAAACGGTTGAATCGATACACCTCAATTTTAGCTATATTGGGGCTTTTCATCGGTTTGGGTGGCGTTTTGCTCACAACCTCATCCGTTGAAGCCCAAGTACAAGATACCAACTGGTCAGAGCCTGTTCAGATTTCAAATCAAGATCACACTGTGATTGGCTCAGGTGGGCGACCCGTCATCGATAAATATGGCAACATTCATATGTTTTGGGCAGAGCAAAGCCTGATCGA
>JANQSK010000849.1 GCA_028284105.1 Anaerolineae bacterium | reverse complement strand
CATCGCACTAAGCAAGAAAATGATGCCAGAGCCAATCTGGCGGATATGCAAAATAAAGCAAAATCGGATCCTCTTGGGGTCTGGGAAGCAACAGCCAAGAGGCAGCAAGAGCTCATTGACGAAAAAATTGTCCCGGCTAAAGAGGAAGCGGAAAAAGAGCTTGCCAAGCTCAAAGAGCAACGCAAAGCGCAATTCGAGCTTATTGAAAGACGTAAAAAACTCTTAGAAAAAGAACGCGAAGCAACCAAGCGCATGAACCTCACAACAGGAGGGCTCATGCCAGCCATGATTTACCCAGTTGATCGAGAAGGTGTGCAAAAAATCCAGGCTTTTTCAACCATCAAGGAGCAGCTAAAGCCTATTTATTTTCGCTTCAATCCAAAAGATTACACCATCAAGAAAAAAGCAAAATATAAGGGAAAAGGGTTGAATCAGTATAAAAACTACAACCTTGAATTTGACACAGAAATTCAACCTCGGCAGCTCACCATTAACTCAATTTGGTTTGACACCTCTGAATCGGGAAAAGATGTACGTGAATATACCGACCTGCTTCTCAACTATGTTGAAGTCCAGGCTGCAGTGGGTCAATTCCAAAAGTCGAAAGCTGTCACACAACCTCCGTTTGTTGCTTTTGAGTGGGGAACCTTCCGCTTTATGGCAGTTGTTGAGTCGGTCACACTAGATTTCAATTATTTCAAGCCAGATGGAACCCCTCTTCGTGCGAAGGCTTCAATCTCGTTCAAAGAATTCAAACATCGAAAATTGTATGCCCGCCAAAATCCAACCAGCGGAGGTGGCCCACATTCCCAAACTTGGGAAGTTTCCTCTGGAGATCGAATTGACACTATTGCCGCATCCGTTTATGGGGATGCAACCCGATGGCGGTTAATTGCCGACCATAATCAACTTGAAAATCCGTGGAATTTGCAACCAGGCCTTCAGCTACAAATTCCACCAGCGTGGACCGTGTAATGAATTGGAAAGCAGAATACTTTGATGGCACAAACTGTGACGGGGATGTTCTTACCGAACAGAATGAGTCCAGTATTGGCATCACTAAAAAAGACAATCTTCCCAAGAAAGTGCTTGAACGAAATGGGAAAAAGGACCAAACGGATAAGTTCTCTGCGCGTTGGACAGGGCAGCTAAATGGGCCGGGTAAATATAAATTCACCTTCGAATGTGACGACGGCATGCGCGCCTGGATGGGCAATCTGCAAATTTTAAATAAATGGAAAGACCATAATGGGAAACACACCGTTACCATTCAAATCCCCAGTGGTCCCAACACTTTTGTTGTTGAGTATTACAACAACAGCGGAGCCTTCAAAGCCAATGTCACTTACGAACGTATTGGCGGTCAAAGCAAAGAAGATACGAAAAAAGCGTGGCAAAACGTTAACGCAACAGGCCGTCTGACTCGTGGTGGTTTAAAAGCCGCTCGAATTTATGAAGCCGACGATGATGGACAACCTGTTTATGGCTCTCAATACGCCATCATTTACTGCATGTTTAATCCTGCTTCATACAAAATCAAAAAAAGCAATGCGGTCACAGTGAAAGGGCTAGATGAAAACAAGAATTACGCCATTCAAGAAAACAAAGACAAGCTCAAACCAAGTCAATTGACCCTGAATGAGTTGTGGTTTGACACCAGTGAGACAGTCGGCAGCGATGGTTTACCGGAGGATGTCAGCAAATATATTGATGAGCTTGTTGAATATGCAGAATCCACCACAGCTAAATACTCACAAAACTTTCGGGATGCAGCTGATGCAAAATCGCCTCCACCAAAAGTGGCGTTCCAATGGGGCACCTTCCGCTTTTTGGGCGTTATTGAATCAGTAAAGGCAAAGTTCACTTTATTCAGCCCCCACGGGATTCCTATTCGAGCAAAGGTAACCCTTAAGTTGAAAGAATTTCGCCACCGGAAGGCCTATCCCAAACAAAACCCAAGCAGTGGAGGCGGCCCCATCGAACGCATTTGGCGGATAAAAGTCGGCGATCGTTTGGACACAATAGCAGCGGCCGTTTATGGGGATGCCACCCAATGGCGCATCTTAGCTCAACACAACAATCTGCCTGACCCAATGACTTTACAACCGGGGCAGACCATTCAGGTTCCGCCGCTATAGAACCATTTAAGCATATCAAACTGTCGGCTAAATAACTTTGCTGACCTGTAATTTTTTTTAAAACTATGAACATTGCAACTCTCGTAAGTCAAATCTATATCAAAAGAAACGGTGAGCGCGTTCGGTCTGAGCTCATGGCGAATCTTGCTGAAGTGATTGTTGAACAACACAGCTTGCTACCAGACTCATTCTCATTACGACTTTTTGATGCACAAATTCAACTAATTGATAACAACTCATTTGAATTGATGGATCAGGTTGAGATTGGTGCATTAGCGTCTGATGGCCAACCTCTCCCACTCATCGTAGGCGAAGTCACTGCATTGGAGCCTAACTTCCCATCGAGCGGGATTGCTGAGTTAGTCATTCAGGGATTTGATCGTTCACATCGACTTTACCGAGAACCAAAAAGCCGTGCCTTCTTAAATGTAAAAGACAGCGACTTAGCTTCTGAAATAGCAAAAGAAGCAAATTTGATGACCGACATCACACCAACAGAGATTATCTATGAGCATATTTATCAAGATAATTTGTCGGATTTGGCCTTTCTACAGAATCGCGCTTGGCGTATCGGGTATGAATGTTTTGTAGAAGATGAAACTCTCTTTTTCCGGCCACCAGTTGTATCTGGACAAACGGCCGTTTCGCTTCAATGGGGTCAAGACAATCTCAGCATTCAACCCCGCCTCACGGTCAACGAACAAGTGAAAGAAGTGGTCGTTCGGGGTTGGGATATAGACCAGCAAAAAACCATTGTTGGTCGCTCCGCAGATGGGGCATTGTATCCAGAAAATGGAGAGGCAAAAAACGGCAATCAATGGGCAAATAGCGTCGGATCAGGCACCAAAATCATCACAAACCAGCCAGTCATCAGCCAGACAGAGGCAAATCTCTTAGCGGCTGCACGCATGGATGAAATAAGCGGCAGTTATATCGAAATTGATGGGGCCGTGTTCCGTCGTCCCGATGTTCGTGCTGGGAAAAAGATTGAGCTAAAAGGGGTTGGGAAGCGATTCAGTGGCACCTATTTAGTCACACAAGCCACACATCACTACTCCCAGCAAGATGGGTTGATGACCCAATTTAGCGTTTACGGCTTGCGCTCCGGTTTATTACTCAACCAGCTACAACCTAAAGCTGAAACGTCTAATTGGCAAGGCGTGGTTCCCGCAATCGTCACCAACAATAAAGATCCTCGCAATTGGGGACGTATCAAAGTGTCATTCCCTTGGATGGCTGAAGACGCCGAGAGCTGCTGGGCACGCACAGCCATTTCTGGCTCCGGCTTTGCCACAATTCCTGCGGTGGGTGATGAAGTGCTAGTGGCTTTTGAAATGGGTGACTTCAATCGCCCCTTCATTCTTGGTGGATTATGGAACGGGCAAAAAGGATTGCCTAAAACGGCCGTTTTTAACAGCGACGATGATCGCTCACAAATCGGTAGCTGGGCTTCAGGAACTGGCCATCACATCACCCTCACAGACAAAGTTAATCAAGCCAAAGTTGAAATTGCAACCTCTTCAGGGCACAAGCTATTGCTCGATGATAGTGGCAAGAAATTAGAAATCGAAACAAAAGGCGGTCTCAAACTGACCTTAGATGATAACGGCCGTTCCATCACGGTAAACAGCAGCGGCAGCATCAAATTAGAAGCCAGCGGCAACCTCGATCTCAATGCCAAAGGCAATATCAACCTCGGCGCAACAGGTCAAGTCAATGTCAAAGGGTCAATGATTAACCTGAACTAATTTAGGGAGAAATATGTCAAAACCAGCAGCCAAACAAGGCGATCAAATCGTCGCTTCAGACACTCACATCGTATTGGTTCCTTCTGAGACAGGACCACGCCCTGTTCCGCTACCACATCCATTTTCAGGCATGTTGAGTGGGAACTTGAGCGTCAATGTGCGCATTAACGGCCGTTCTGCAGCCACGATGGGAAGCACAGCAAATAACACACCACCCCATATCCCTAACCCACCGGGGACAGCATTTCAAATCCCCCCCACCAATATGGGAACAATTTTAAGCGGTAGTGCACGCGTCCGAATAAACGGCCGTCCGGCTGCTCGGCAAGGAGATCGTGTTCAAACTTGTGGCGATCCCGCTCCAAACAGTTCAGGACAGCTGATTGTCGTTGGCAGCACCGTGTTGATTGGAGATTAAGAACATGGCAACAGAAATTGTAGGGCATGGCATAGGATTCCCACTTGGCATTGGCGTTCAAGGTGGCTTTTCCTTAACAAAAGAGCAAAGTGAACTTGAGCAAGCGATATCAATTATTTTGGGCACCAGCCCAGGTGAGCGGGTGATGCGGCCTACGTTTGGCAGCCGTTTGCAAGATTTGTATTTTGAACCCAATAACCAACAGACAGCGGCTCGCGCTGAGCAAATTGTCGAAGAAGCTTTAGGGATGTGGGAGCCACGCGTCACGGTCATTTCCGTGGAAGCTTATCCTGATCCAAATGCAGCAAATCAATTGCTAATTGACATTAGTTATCAAATCAAAGCAAGCAATGATGAACGCAGTCTGGTTTATCCGTTTTATCTCATTCCAGAAGAATAATCGTTCTTTTTACTAACTTTTAGAGGGCATATGACACTTACAGCACCCATCTTAGATGACAGAAAATTCCAGTCCATTGTGGATGAGGCTAAAAAGCGCATTCCACAGCATTGCGAAGAATGGACCGACCACAATGTGAGCGATCCAGGCGTGATGATGATCGAACTGTTCGCTTGGATGACGGATATGATGCTCTATCGCATGAATCAGATGCCAGAGCGAAACTACATCAAATTTTTGGAGATGCTCGGCATCACGCTCGATCCACCTGTGCCAGCACACGTCCCAGTGACGTTTTGGTTATCTGCACCTCAAGAAACGGCCGTTCTTATCCCAGCCGGCACAGAAGTGGCCTCAACCCAAACAGCAACGGATCGCGCCATCGTATTCACCACCAGCCACGATTTCACCGTTGATGTGCCTCAGCTTGAAACGGTCATCTCTGAAGTGGCGACAGACAAAGCCCATGAAAAGCAATTTAAAGCTCACAATATGCGTCATTTGGCGGGTGGGCACGAGCCGCTTAGCGTCTTTTCATCGGTTCCCCAATCAAATGACGCTCTCTATCTCGGTTTTACCAATGACCTTAGCCACCACATCTTAGGGATGGAAATGGTTTGGGATATGGCCAGTGGTGCGGGAATCGATCCCACCTTACCCCCAATCATATGGGAAGCAGCTACCGGAGATGAAAGCAATCGTTGGAAACCCTGTGAAGTAGACATTGATACAACTCGTGGATTAAACGCACCCGGTCAAGTTCATCTTCATCTGCCTCAAATGCATCGTGTAAAGCTCAATGACCAAAGCCTGTATTGGGTGCGTGTCCGTACGGTAGAAATTGCCGCTTTTGAACACCAACAAGGAATGCGCCCTTATCAGCAAACACCAAAACTTGAACAGCTAACAGTTCATTCTTGGGGTGGCACAACAGCAGCTTCACATGCACAAACAATCCATAATGAGTTCTTAGGTCGCAGTGATGGCACACCCGGTCAAAAATTCAAGCTTCAGAAAGCCCCCATTTTGGCACGTCGCTCAGAGGATACCCTGTTGGTTGAGTTTGAAGATCAGTTTCAACAGTGGCGGGAAGTTGAAGATTTTGCCAATTCATCTGCAGAAGATCGGCATTTCACATTAGATAGCGTGACGGGTGAACTTCAGTTTGGCCCAGCCGTCCGCCAGCAGGATGGCTCGATGCATCTATTCGGTGCTATTCCTCCACGAGGTGCAACCTTTACTTTTGGTCGTTATCGCGTTGGTGGAGGGTTAGTCGGGAATGTGGATGTTGCCATCTTGAACACGCTTAAAACCGCTATTCCATATATTGCTCGTGTTTCTAACCGCCGCCCAGCTCATGGTGGGCTTGATGCAGAAACTGTGCAATCAGCCATGATGCGTGCTCCATTGGCTTTACGCTCTCGCAATCGAGCTATGACAGGAGCAGATTTTGAATATTTAGCCCAACGTGCCTTGCCTTCCCATGTGGCAAGAGTACGCTGTCTACAAGCCCGTCCTGTTGATTTGCCCAATATCCCTCCGGGACAAGTGTTCGTACTTGTTGTGCCCAAAGTGCGCTATCCAGCCGGTTATTTATCACCAAGCGAACTACAGCTTGACCGTGACGACCTTCAAACGATTACTGACTATTTAGACGAACGTCGCCTGCTCACAACGTCACTCAATGTTCGAGCCCCTGCCTATCGCTGGGTGGCAGCGCAGGTTAGCCTAGGCGCCCTTGTTGGCTACGATGAAGGTCAAGTTGAAAAGGCAGTTCTGGCGAGGCTTTATCAATTTCTAAACCCGCTTGCTGGTGGTCCTGATGGAGACGGTTGGCCTTTTGGTCGCGATCTTTTTGTTGCAGATATTTATCAAGCCCTTCAGGACATGGAAGGTGTCGCGTTCATTCGCAGCGTTGAACTATTTCAATCTGCCCCAGGTGGTGAACGAATTGGGCAATCGTTAGAAAGCATTGATGTCGTCGCCCATGGCGTTATTGCATCTGGCATGCATGAAGTTCTGTTTGTTTAGAGGATTAAATGAAAAAACGGCGACGTAGAAAACGGCGTAGACAAGAGGAAGAACAGTCACTGATTAAGCCTCGGTCAAAAGAGCAGGAACAGGACGGGGGTGAAAAAATAGCGGCTCAAGAAAAACGGCCGTTTTCGCCCCAACATATCGCGTCGATGCAAAGGCAATATGGTAATGCCTATGTCCAACGCATGATTGCTGAAGAACAAGGTAGTTTGCAGAATGAACTCGATAATGCATCAGAGCATACCTTTGAAGCTCCTACCAAACTTCGACCGGGTGGCGTTTTAGAAGTAGACCTTAAACCTGCCCTTGAATTACGGAACTTCAACATTACTGATCCAGAATGGCAATCTCGGATTAAGCAATGGGTCGGTATTGGGGGTGCACAGGTTGATGATGCCAAAACACCAACAACGGATATCAAAGTGCAAACGGATGGCAAGCTAGAGCTTCATTTGGGATCTGCTCTGCCAACCCGACTCCATCGTATGGCTAAAGCAACAGGCCAGCCCATTGATTTGGAACGACCGTTTGGTGAGTCAGGTCTCTCTGCTGAAGCAACCCTGCACGTTGAGCAAAAGCCATTAGAAAAACTACCAATCGATAAGGTCATTCCATTCTTAAATGGCTACAAAAAGCAAGAGGGTTTATTTCTCCACATCAATCTACAGAGCGATTTCCCTGTTGGTAAAGATGTAAAGGAAACAGCACTTTTTGACACAAATTTACTGCTTGTTGCTGAAAGCTAACTGTCTGGAAATAGCTTTCCGTTTACCTAAATATTAGACCAAGACGACAATCTTATGACGAAAAAGATAATTTTTTACCTCAACATTTCAGGTCCTGAACATTTCTCCGAAAAATTCCCCCTTACCAAAGGCACCTTTATCGTAGGTCGTGCCGAAGAGTGTGAAATTCGGCTTGAGGATGGCCAAGTACAGCGGAAACATGCCCAATTCGAAGTTTCTTCATCGGGTTGCACTCTCACTGATTTAAGTCGTCGTCGGAGTCGAACAATTGTCAATGGAGAGCTTATTGAAGCCAAAACGGCCGTTTCAATCACCTCCAATGACACGATTGAAA
>JANQSK010000828.1 GCA_028284105.1 Anaerolineae bacterium | reverse complement strand
TGAATTGGGGATCATTGACCAGCTTGGCACCAGAGAGGATGGAGCCGATTCGCAAGGCACACGCCTGCCCGTCTGGTCGCTCAAAGCGCCAGTCAAGGGCGTTTTCAAAACGGTTTTGCAGGGCGGCGTTGCTTGGTGGGATGGGGGCGCGAGAAATGATCTCTGAGCCGACACGCTGGTTTTCATAGGGGATGATTGTGGAGGCGACGAGCACGTCAGCCATTTTTTGTTTGGCGGGGTCTTTGCCAAAGGCGATGCCGGGCATGATGATGGCGCGTGGCTGCCAGTTGCGAATGGCATCGGGTGTGGCTAGGGTTGAGCCACGTTCGCCCCCAGAACCCATGCCGCAGCGGGCAACGGCCGTTTTATACCGCCCAAATTTACCTAAAAAGTAAGTTTCCGCCCCGATGTAGGTGCGCAAGATACGTTGGCGGCGTGGCAGAGGCTCGAGTTTGTGCAAAACGGCGCGTAGTTCCACCGCTGTAGCCACCATCAACACCACCTCAACTTCCTTTTGCAAACGGTCAAGCTGCTCGTCATCCACCTCATCCAACGCGGGGAAATTGTGCGGATACCAAGCCTGCTCTTCAGCTACATAGTCAAGCACCTCTTCAACAACCTCCTTAGGTGAAACCACGTTGGCTGCGGAGCGAAGCGAACGGCTTGCGTCTAGCTCAGCCAGCTCTTTTTGGTAGCGAGCCAAGCTCTCCTGTTGACGTTTAATGTTGGCTTCGATGCTCCTGATTTCGCGTGGATCGGAGACATAGCTTAGTCGCTCACGGTATAGGTTGAGCAATCGCTGTTCACGAGCAATATGCTCCTCAAGGTCTTGTTGCCGCGTTCGTTTTATTACGCGTGAGGCAAAACGGCCGTATTGATAAGCATTGTATCGTTTTACCCAGTCAAGTAGCTCAGGAATACGACCATGTTGCTTTGCTTCTATGACAATTTGCACAATGCGGTCGCTTTTCGACAACGCCCCGGCAAAGTTACGGTAGATTTTTGGAGAAAGATCAAAGGCGAGGGTGTTGATCTCTCCAATACTAAATGCTTCGTCGAGCATTTCACGAATAACAGCTAAATCATAAACCGGAACCGATTCAGGTTCTATTTTTTCTGTACCTCTTATGCTCTGAATTATTCCTTCAGTTTCTGCTGCAACCTTCCGCAAATTTGCCTTTTTCTCTAAATTTTGAGCTAGTTCTTCATATTCCCCTCCCATTTCCTTTAATATAGAAGAGCTAATTTCTGCAAAGCGAATAGCTCCGTCCCGTATGGGAATGGGGCGCGGATTGCTAAAAGGATTAGACAGCCAGTCCCTAAATCCTTGGAATTCCCCCTCGTTCTCTTCATAATAATGCGAGACGCCATCTAATATCTTTATTTTTTCGGAAAAAAGAAGTTGATCCCGCAACTTTTCTTGAACGCCATCCACAAATTCAAAAGCAATTTTATCAGCGGATTTCTGCGAATCTTCTTTTTCGGGAATTCGGATCAGGTCACTTCGCAATATTTCGGCAAGGTGAAACAAGTTTGAATCTGGAAGCATCAAACGCTGAATCGTTTTCATAACTGAAATCTCTAAAGATAAAAGTGAGAAGTAGCTGGCTAATCTTCGAGCAGTGGTTGATGCTGTCCCCACAAAATTCCAATATAATTCTTCAACAGAGCGATTTCGATTTGAATATTCTGAATCTTCCTCATCATCATCCATTTGAGGCAAAAAGAATGCTGGGAGTTTGACTTGGCCTCGTCCCACAACAAGCTTTGCCCACTCTTTAAGTGAATTTCCCTCAAGGTGAATCACGGGTATCGGAATCTGTTGTTTTGGTAGTTCCCACATGTATGAAGGCAAGTCTAAGTACCATTCTCTATTTTTCAGCCCTGCCCTAGCTGTATACATATACCCTTGACTAGAGTAAGAAAGACTTGTGTCATGCCATAATGTCTGAGGCAACGGCTGGAATATTGTTATCTGGTGATAATTCCCCAAAATCTCAATTAACTTTAAGCATTCACCATTAAACCAGCTCGGTGCCGTACAATCAGATAAAATGAGGACTAAGGCGTTGTCCGTCAAATGAAGAATCTGCTTTGGGCTGACTGATTTTCCCTCTCCCCTTCGTGTATGTATTCGCAACTCGATTTTTGAAGTAACTTGACCATCTTGGGGATCAGTAACCAGATCGTATGTATTCACCTGACCAAAAAAGCCACTTTGTTCTAAAAGCTTTTTAAAGTCAAGAAGGCTTTCCTCCCAAATACTCATGGTGAACCAAGTATCCACGATTAAAATTAGATCAAACCAGCGAATTTTCTCTGGAGAAAGCTTCGGAGCTAGAAACCCGAACTCTATACTTTGCTCCACAGTGGCTTCTTCATCCAAATGATAGCGGAACTTTGAAGCAACCCGCTGCTTTAATGGTTTCAAGGCTCGCCCCAATCCTAGTGCATTTGGTAAGGGTTCAGGAATAACTGGAACTTCAAGCAATGAGCTTTGATTAATACGCCCCTCTTCTTTTGCTAAAGGATCATTACTAGAGGGATCGCCTTTTTGTTTATTATCGGAGTTGTGTTGTTCAAAATCATCATCACCATCCGATGATTCGTTCGTTGACGTATCTGTTTCCTTTCTTGGCTGAGCTAGGGCAAGGTTTTGCTCCTTGGGTAGGTGAAGTGAAAGCCAAACAAGGTCAGCTAGTTCAACTGCATTTAATCCCAAAATTTTTTGAAAATTTAAATTTAAATTTTCAATCATCAAAATTAATAAAGCTAATTGTTTTTAGAATCAGCTCTTCTAAGGAATATTGCACCGAGCCAATCTCATCCTGTAAACGAGACTCCAAATCAAAACCTTTAATGGCCAAAAAAGTGGCATTCAAAAGTTGATCGGTCGAAACGTATTCATCATTTTCTCTACGGTCAATAATTTGCTTGATCAGTTTCCTGACAGTATTTAATGTGCTAGCATCTAGTTGTGTAAGATGAGCCGCGACTATACGCATAAGACGCTCAGGTGTAGGAGGTTTCATTTCAAGATGAATACAACGTCTCATAAAGGGTGCTGGCAACTCTCGTTCACCATTACTAGTAATAATTGTTATTGGAAATTCATCACAAACAACCCGCCCCCTCTTAACTTCAACAAATTCTCCGCCTTGATGCGACTTAATCTGTAAAAAATCACTATCCAGCCGAGCTAATTCAGGTATCTCAAACTGGCCATCCTCAAAAATATGAAGCAAGTCGTTGGGAAGATCAATATCGCTCTTATCAATCTCATCTATTAACAATACCTTTGGACGATTTTTCTTTCCCATAGCAAAAGCCGTACCTACCGCTCCCAAACGTAAGAATGAGCTGATCATATCACTTTGGGGCGATTTTGCAGCAATCGCACTCATTTGCATGGACTGTAAGCGTTCTATAGCATCATACAAATACAACCCGTCTCGTAACGTTGAGCGGGAGTTTATCGCCCAAACCAAGACTTCTCCTAAAGAAAGATCTTTAGCAATAGCATATGCAAGACTAGACTTTCCAGTTCCCGGCGGACCAGTTACTAAAAGTGGTCGCCGCAGATAAATTGCTGCATTCACTAACTCAATTTCAGTCTCAGTTATTTCAAACAGCTGACCAGTTTTACGTTCCTGACTATTAAAGTCGCGCCATGGAGGCGGTTTGGGCAAATCATTTAACGATTTGTTTCCACGAAATATTCTCCAGTCCTTACCTCTCATAACGACGTCTCATCCTTTTTTGTCTATTAAATTTGGGAGGAATCAAATAGGGATCATCATACATAAGAGCCACACATTCAGCTAAGGAGTTGTTTTCTTCAACCTGATTTAAATCCTTACGGATATTGTCAATTACATGATGAAGCTTTCTAAAATTTTTCATTCTCAAAATGTTTTTATACTCATTGTCCGTTAGCATACCAGATTGCCTAAATCTATCTTGTAGCTCCTTTAAGCGCCTTTCAGCACTATAAACTTCATCAATTCCATTTTCATGAATCCATAGAATAACAGGAATCCCCGTTTTTATAAGGATGCCAATACAATTTATATGCTCATTGCGTACCACATTAGTAACAATGCCATAACAAGATACATCTTGTTTAAGGTTGACCTCTGCTTTCCATTTCTTTGCATCAATGACATATTTCTGAAGAATTTCAAAGTTGAATAATTCGCTATTTATCAAGTTTTTCCATCGATTCTTCCATAATTTGCGAAAGAAAGGAGTCGCATATTCGCCAGAAAGACGTTCATAAGGACGAATGCACATTGAATAATTTACACTAAGCTTGAATTCATACACTTCCAATTGGTCAACAGGGTTAAGCATATTTTCAATTGGCAAAAATAACTCCACTTTTGAAAACTCATCAATACCTACTAAATCCTCTGAGTCCAAAATTTCGCCCAAAGTTTTTGAAAGAAGGGAAAAAGCTCTTGGCTTATTAGAAATCTCTTCGCAAACTGATAAATATTTTGGGCTTTCATCAAAAGGAGCTGTGCTGCTTTTTTCAACTAGGAAAGTTTCAAACGTATATGTATCTTTTTGGAAATTATTTAATTGTTTTCCAAGACCGCTTGGGTAAATGACAACTTGTAAGATATATTGTTTAGTTGACTGTAAATTATCATTTCTTTCCTCAGATACTTTACCATCAGGGAATTCTAAAGTAGTATATTTTTCAACATTTGCTTGCCACAAATCAATACCTGGCAAGCTATCTCGAAAACAATCTATAAACCGCACTAATGGTTGATGATCCTCAAAGCGTTTTTGAGCAATCCAAAGTTCTCTGATCAATTCTTCCAAGACTGCTTGTCCACTAGTTATAGTTTTGTGATTGTGGTTCCTAGGAATTGCCGTATTAAATCCATCTATAAGCTGTTTGTCCTCAAGTTCCGCTTCTTGCAAAAATATGGCTAATTGTAGCCTGTACCAATACTCAGCTACATGGATAAATGTTGTGTATTTTGCTCCCCAAATTTCATCAATAGCTTCTATGAAAATGTCTAATGATAGATCAACCTGTTCGTCAATTGTCTCAAGTGAATTATAAATATATTCAACTAGATTATCATCGTGTTCAATTTCCAAAAAAATATCGTTTTTAGTCTTACTATGAAGATGCACCAGTACACGGCTCCTCCAAAAGTCTGGATCCTTGTTTACATAATGAAATCGCGAGAAGAGTTTTGCTAAATCTCTAAGCTCAGGGAATGATAATTTTCTCATGAGTAAAATATATTTTTTCTTTTGTGTAACTCCATGTTGCGTCCCACAACAATTTATCTGCGGAGGGTATCAAGCAGCCCGATTTCAATTAACTAAAGACGTGACACAAAGGCATTATGGTCTTATTTAGCCCCTAGGTGAATCAAATCTCATTGGAGCTAATCAAGACGTCTGACACGAATCTTGTATGTTTCAGATACTGTTGCCCAAGGAGAGAAACGAATCTGTACAAGATACTCACCCGGGAAAAGCTTTTTGTTCAAAACAACATTATTTTGTGGTTCCTCGCCGTAACCAATCAACTTTGTACGATTATTCGAACCATATAAGCGGATATACAAAAAATCATACGGCCCATCAATGTCAATCACATAGTTTCCGCTTTGAGTTACTATAAATCGAAACAGATCCTCTTCCCCAGGGCTACGGGTCATATAATCATTCTTGTTCAAACCATCAATATCTAAATCAATTAGAGCCTCATCCTGAGACAAACCTGTGTTTGGATAGGCCATCAAACTACCAATAAATGCCTTGTCCGTGTCAGATAAAGATTCATTCCTGCTTGTTTTAATTCCATTTTTTGTCCAAGATGCGGGAAATTCATAAAGCATGATTGAATGCGGGTCAAACTGGGTTCCATTTATCTGATCTTGACTGTAACGATTGATAATATTGTGCCGGATTACATCATCACTCCAACCTTCGCTTTGTCTAACATCTTTGATAACTTCCTGCTCATTCC
>JANQSK010000811.1 GCA_028284105.1 Anaerolineae bacterium | reverse complement strand
GACATGACAACAAAGATTGGTATTGTGCATCCTGGGAATATGGGTGCAGCTGTGGCAAAAACGATGAAAAATAGCGGATTTGAGGTCTTGTGGGCTGGTAACAGCCGTTCCTCTGATACGCATGCACGTGCCAAAGAGGCGGGATTGGTTGATGTCGATACTGTTCAAGCGATGTGTCAAGAAACGGCCGTTATTCTAAGCGTTTGCCCACCCCATGCTGCTGAAGATGTGGCTGATGAGGTTGTTGCCAATCAATTTCAAGGGTTGTTCATTGATGGGAACGCGATATCACCCCAAAAGGCAAATCGCATCGGCGCAAAAATGGCGGGGGCTGGCATAGCGTTTGTTGATGGGGGGATTGTCGGTGGACCACCCACCAAACCGAACACAACCTGGCTTCATCTGTCGGGTAAAGAAGCCACAAAAGCTGCATCTTACTTTGCAGCTGGGCCACTCGAAACAGCCATTGTGGGCGATGAAATTGGACAAGCGTCTGCATTGAAAATGTGCTTTGCAGCCCAAACTAAAGGGGGCAATGCGCTATTGGCGCTTGTGTTAAGCGCTGCCGAGCAAATGGGCGTTCGTTCAGCATTAGAAGAGCAATGGGGATTTTATGATCCAGATCAAACGGCCGTTTCTCATCGGCGTGTAGTAAGCGTGGCACACAATAAGGCGTGGCGTTTTGCAGGTGAAATGGATGAAATGGTTGAGACATTTGGTGCAATTGGTCTACCATCAGGATTTCATGAAGCGGCCGGTGATATTTTTAGACGTTCTGCGCACTTTTTCAATCAAGAGAAAACGCCTTCAATTAAAGACGTTTTAAACGCAATTAATCGAAAAGATTAGGTCAACCGATTTTCTAGACGATAGGTTCCCATAAACAAGAGGGTTGAGATGGCGACCCCGCCAAGTGCCACCCACGGCAATTGGAACAAGCCACCTTGGCTGACAATCACGCCTGCTAAAACAGAGCCTGCAGTAATGCCTAAATACAAGAATGAAGCATTTAGCCCTAAGATGGCGCTTGAATATTGGGGGGCAATGGTGACCAATCGGGCTTGTTGCGCTGCATTAAACCCAATGCCAACCGCTCCCCAAATCGCTATCGAGACAAATCCCATCCAAACGGCCGTTTCTATTAACGGGAACGTGATAAATGCTAAGCCTAACGAGACTAGAAACAAGAGTGTCGTCAGCCTAGACCCAATGCGATCAACAAGATAACCGCCCCAAAGATTCCCAATAAACCCAGCTACTCCATTCACTAATAAAAGGAGTGTTATTTCGTTTGTACCAAAGCCGGCTTTTTGTTCGATATATGGGGTGATGAATGTAAACAGGAGAACCTGAGAACCAAGTTGAGTCAATGTGACAAGGAGCATCAGAAGAAGAGGGAGATCGCTCAATATTTTTGCAAAAACAGCTAAATTGGTTGGAGGTGCTTGCACGGATGGAACGAGTTGGTAAACGGCCGTTAATGCCAATAATCCAAAAATGGCGACAGCCGCAAACGTAATACGCCATCCAAAGGTTAGACCAACAAATGTTCCAATGGGAAGGCCGAGTGCTGTTGCTGCGGCAAAACCGGCAAAGACGATTGATATTGCTTTGCCACGCTCCTTAGGTGTTGCCAGCAAAGAGGCGCAAGCGGATGCTGTTGGCGTAAACACCGCTGCCCCAAGTGCTTGAACAACACGCGCAATAATCATTAGACCATAGTTCGGTGCAACCGCAGCAAAAACATTGCCAATCACAGCAAGCCCAAGGCCCCAAATGAGTAATTTTCTACGGTCGGCATCTCCTGCCCACCAAATAAGAAGTGGAGAGCCAATTGCATAAGCTAGCGCATAATATGTGATTAAAAAGCCAACGAGTTCTATTGATACTGAAAATTCTGCGGCGATTGGATTGATAATACCAGCGACAATAAATGAACCAATGCCGATGGTAAAGTTACCCATCGCCATGGCATAGAGCGCATATTGATTTTTCATAAAAGTCCTGTTTTCTTGGAATAATCAAAGGGCGGAAAAGACCAAGTCAATGGATTAGACCTCAAATGACTTTTTTTGCCTAATTCTTGACTCCCATTCATGGTTTTGTAGTAAAAGAGAAACTGCAAAAAGCTTGGTCACCCTGAGCAGAGCAAAGCGACGTCGAAGGGTCGCTGTAACAGGTGCACACTACAAGCTTTTTCGGCAAACTGAATGGTTTGCCAATTAAGGCGCCAAATTTCGAGCTTTAAAGCGATCCTTCAACTGCACTCCTCTGCTTTTGTCAAGGTCTTCGTTCAAACCGTTCCGTTCAGGATGACCATTTGAGTGAGGTTTATGAATAACCCAACGCGCTTTTTGTGTACATTTTCATCTTCTGAAAAACCATGAATCTAAAAGGTCTTATTGTGTAGAAATTGACCAAGCTAGTAAAATGGATGAGGAATAATTTTATGAATGAATCTCCTACAGGCTTGGTGATCCCCTTTCCACTTCTTGAAACAAAAATTGGTGCATTTCGCCAACAAGCCATTCAACCCACAACCTTCAATTTAATGGCGCATTTAACGATTATTTTTCCTTTTATGCCATTGAATCAGTTGACATCTGCCGCTTCAAGTAAGTTGGAGATGCTCTTTAAGGAGACAGATCCAATTTCATACACGATTGATGGACTAGGTCGTTTTCCGGAGGTGCTTTATTTGAAGGTGGCAGATGAACGGCCGTTTATCCATCTTATCCGATCTATTGAAACAGCTTTCCCCGACTACCCGTCTTTTGGGGGACAATTCCAAGATATTGTGCCTCACATAACGATTGCAAAAAACGAAAATATCGATCAAAGCGAGGCAGAGTTCCGCTCAAAATTTCCAAATTTGTTGCCTCTGTCTGGCATATGCCGAGAAGTTTGGTTGATAAATAATATTGAGTCCTCTTATCAGATGCATACAACTTACCAACTTGGTTCAGGTGAAACCCATGACAACTAAATTAATAAATCAACTAGCAAAACTGCCTTCAGCCACTGTCCACGAAGCGCTTGGCAAAATTGGTGCTCTTCCACATCAAATCAAACCAATTCATCAGAGCATGATCGTATGCGGTCCTGCCGTCACCGTCGAAACAAGCCCTGGTGATAATTTGACCATCCATCATGCTTTAGCGAACGCACCTGCAGGATCTGTTTTGGTGGTGAGTACCCAGCAGGTATATGAATATGGTTACTGGGGAGAAATTATGGCAGTGGCAGCTGAAGCTCGCTCAATCGCTGGATTGGTCATTGATGGCTGCGTTCGGGATGCAGAGCAAATTGAAAAAATGGATTTTCCTGTCTTTTGCCGAGGTCTTTCAATCAAAGGAACAGTCAAAAAGACAATTGGTCAAATCAATGAAGTTCTTCAAATGGGTGACATTTCCATTCAGCCTGAAGATGTTGTTCTAGGGGATCGAGATGGTGTTGTTGTCGTGCCAAAAGCACGAATAGAAGAAGCGATTAGACTCTCAAATCAGCGTGAGGATGATGAAGCGGAAATGATGGAGCAGCTTCGAAATGGCAAAACGACCCTGGATATCTTGGGTCTATAAGTTGCTGTCGTAAGAATGAAGGTCGTAAAAATTGAATAAAATTTAAAATCAGCTATTCCCAAAAGCTGTAAAAACGATTATCCTTTTTCCGATTGACCGAAACATTTTTCAATTGTTCTGCTCCTTATGCGTCTATATTTATTTGGTTCCGTCCGAATTCAAACCCAAGAATATAATCGAATTTTAACCGGCAATAGCGCTGAGCTTTTAGGCTTGATTGCGTATGGCAACATTCAAAACCGTGCCGTTACCCGCTCAAAGCTGGCTGGTACTTTGTTTCCAAATGTTTCCGAAGAACAAGCCCGTAAACTGCTAACGAATGCCATTTATCGTTTAAAACGAGATATGGGAGCCTCTGTTGAGTGCTTAAATATCCAAGGCGATCGATTTGAGTTGCGTGATGTTTGGATTGATGTCATTGAATTCGAACGGCTGCTCAAAACGGCCGTTTCTCCCTATGTTCGTGAAGCATTGTCCTTATTTACGGCTGACTTTTTGGATGATATTGTCTCTGAGTGGGTACTTGCGCCACGTATAAACTATCGTGAACAATACCTTATGCACATCAGAGACACTGTTCACACCTTGCTTGATGAGAAGAACCATACCCAAGCGCTTAAGTTTGCACATCACTGGTGTCAAGTTGATCCTCTTGATGAAAATGCCCACCTTTCACTGATGAAAATTTATCAGTCTCTCGGCCGAACTGCGGCAGCCATTCAACAGTTCACTGTTTTGAAAAATATATTGAACGATGAGCTTGGCATTGAACCAACCAAAGAATCACTCAATTTTTTTGAATCAATCAAAACGGGACGAGAAAGTAATGATAAGGCCCATGACTCATCCAATCTCCTCTTTGTAGGCCGTCAATCAGAACGGGGTGCGATCCTTGACAAGATTGAAAGTGGGGCAGGCGATCTTATTGTGGTGAGTGGGGAGCCGGGAATTGGCAAAACGCGCCTCCTTCAAGAAGTGGCTCAAGCGGCTCAATGGCGTGGGGTTCGGGTAGTTTGGGGAAAAGCGGATGAGCGGGAGGTCAAACGGCCGTTTCAGCATATCAAAACTGCATTTCAAGATGCAGTTCGAGGCCCATGGCGTGAGCGGATCTTGCCTGATATGACCCCTTTGACCATAAAGACGTTGCTGCCCATTGTGCCTCAGCTACAAAGAGACACTTCACAATCTGAGCAGTGGCTTGAGAACAATCCCTACAAAAATAATCCATCACTCAATTTAGCAATTCGTCAGCTATTTGTGGCTTTAACAAATCAACAGCCTCATCTCGTTTTTTTTGATGATGTTCAATGGGCTGATCGCGCCTTTTGGACATTGCTTCCAACGTTAGCAAAGTTAACATTAGAACGGCCGTTAACGATATTGTTGAGCTATCGTTCAACCGAAATGCGAGAAAATCAGGTAGGCTGGTCTGCCATGCTGGATTTGGACAAGGAGCACTCGCTTCACCGTTACCAGCTTGAAGGAT
>JANQSK010000760.1 GCA_028284105.1 Anaerolineae bacterium | reverse complement strand
ATTGCCAGACACCATTACGTTAGACGGAAGAGAGCTCTTCTTAGAAGAACAAGTCCCGTCATTCATTCCCTACACAGAGCCGTTTGAAGATGGTGAATTCACCAATCCACCTCTGCATAATTATGTGGGGAAAACAAACCAACAGCTGTGGGATATGTGGCAACTGGCGCTTGGCGGTGAACTTTTGCCTCAATCTGCTGTGGAAGACCCCGCAATTTATGGAGGATTTATTGCCTCAGGAGCGCCTATCGAGATTCCGCATCCTCCAGGAGCAGGGGATCCTACTCAATATGAAGATGGACCTGAGCCTGATTGTGAGGAGGAAGAGTGTGAAGACGAAGACTGTTTTAATGATGAATGTGATGAAGGTGATGAAGAAGAACACAATGCCCTTTTTTTACCCCTCATCACCTCTGGGGAGGAAATTGCTGAGCTTTTAGAAGATATTGAATGGCTAAGTTGGAATCCATTCGAGCAATCAGACGAATAGACAAAATCTGGCGCTCCCATTGGATAATTTCTGATGGGAGCGCTACTTATTTTATCCACCGCCGTTCCCTTGGCCGCCTTGCCCACCACGAACTTGAAATTCTCGTTCTAAAAATGCGTCAACGGCCGTTTCAGCCGTTTGACCCTCTGGTAGTTCAAGATCACCTAGACTTTCAATCAATGTTGTTCTAACTGCTTCAAGATCGCCATTTGCTTCTGCGTATTCCCCAAAAGTTTGCCCCTCTTCCATTGCCCCACGAATTTCTTGAACAGGCAAGCCCATTGCTTCACTGAAAGTTTGAATCAGAGCGAAACCAGCTTGTTGCTGGTCAGGTTGAGCAACCCCCGTTTTGGCTTCAAGCAAACGTATAACAGCGCCTGTAGTTAGCCGACCAATGCCTGCGCCAGCACCGCCGCCATCAGCGGCTCGTTCAGCTTGGCGTGTTTGAATCGTGGCAGGGTCTAAACCTTGAACCCCACCTCCTTGGCCACCACCACCTCCTGCAGGACCACCTCCCAGTTGACCACCACCGAAGCCACGTCCCTGTCCACCTTCTCCAGCAGCATTTTCACCACCAAACCCACCCAAACGAATGGTTCCATTCTGGAGAAGTTCTTGAATTGATTCCTCAGAGAGGCTCATTTCTTGAATGGCAGCGATTTGCTCAGTGCTCATCTCCCCTTCGATTTGGTTGATAATGGCTTCAAGCTCGATGTCTGCTGCTGTTCCGCTGGTCGTTAAGCTTTGATACGCTTGCCACAACGGAAGGAGCGTTTCAGCTTGCTCTGCTGTGATTGCAAAATCTGTATCGTCTAATAGCAGAGAGCCAATTGCTAGCTCTGCTTCAGCTGCCAATTCACCTTCCAAAGCCGGTGCTGCAGCAACTTCATTGGTTTCCACAAAATCTGCCAAAGATGATTCTGTTTCACCAGATCCACCACAGGCACCCAAAATAAGGACTATCAAAATTGATAAAGGGATAAGAATTTTTTTCATATGAGTTCCTTCATGTTTATTTCAAAACCATTTTTTCTAAACGTATAAAGTCAAAACAGTTATTCATGTCGTAAGGCTTCAATCGGATCAAGCTGTGCTGCCTGGTTCGCAGGGAAAAAGCCAAAGAAAATACCAACAGCTGCAGCAGAACCAAAGGCTAATAAAATTGAACTGGGAACGATAACTGTTGGCGTATCGGCATTGTTTCCAAACAACAAAGCCCCAATAATCCCCAAAACAATGCCAATGATCCCGCCGGTAAGGCTCAGTAAGAATGCCTCTGTTAAAAATTGAAGCCGAATATCTGTGGGGGTTGCACCGACAGATTGACGAATGCCGATTTCGCGGGTTCGTTCTGTGACGCTAACCAGCATGATGTTCATAATGCCAATGCCGCCCACAAGCAGTGAAACACCTGCTACCCAAGCGAGTAAATTCCGAAACGCTTCAGTCGTTGCGCCCTGTGTGTCGATGATGTCTTGCTGCGTTTGAATCACAAAGGGGAGCTCATCAATGCCAATGTCTTTAGTGCTGGCCAGTTTGAGCTCGATTTGTTGAATGACGCTGTCCATTTCTGCGCCTTCATCAATTTCTGCATAGATGAGACGTACATTGTTGCCGACAAATTGGCGGAATCGAGTTGGGACAAATTTTTCGAAGAGTAAGGTGATTGTTGTATAGATTTGGCTATCAAAATCAGTGTTGCCAACGACCCCTTTTTCATCAGCGACGCCTATGACTGTGAGCTGGGTTGTCCCAATGATGAGTGTTTGTCCAATGGGGTCATCTTCACCAAAAAGATCGGTTGCGATGGTGTGCCCCAGCACAGCCACTTTGGCTTCTCGATCTAATTCGGTCTCATTGAAAAAACGGCCGTTTGCGATTTCAACCTGCCTCACCGATGGGAAATCAGACGTGGTGCCTACGATGGATACTTCGGTCAGTGTTTGGCCATTGGCTTGGACCGTTTGAGAGGTTGTTTGTTCAACGGCCGTTCCCACCACACCATTGATGTCTTGAATAACGGCCGTGTCATCATACACAAGCGTCGGTTGATTGTTATTGCCGCCGGGGCCACCGCGTCCAAACGTGCCTTGAATAAAGACAAGGTTTGAGCCTAAACCTTGAATTTGAGCCGCAATTTGGGCTTCAGTACCGGCACTAATTGAGATCATCACAATAACGGCTGCAACACCAATGATGACCCCAAGCATGGTAAGGAAAGAGCGCACTTTATTGCGAACAACCCCTTCCCATGCGATGCGAAATATTTCAATTGGATTGATGATGCCATCGAATTGGAGAACGATTTCATCATTGGCTATGGGTTCTTGCTGTCGAGAATTAATTGATGTGGTCATGATTCTTTTACCAACTTTCCATCTCTTAGGGTAATGATCCGTTCAGTTTCTTTGGCGATCTCAGGTTCGTGGGTCACCATCACCAGCGTTCGTCCCCGACCGTGTAAATCATGGAGTAGTTTGAGAATTTCTGAGGAAGTTTGACTATCTAAGTTGCCCGTGGGTTCATCTGCCATGATGAGCACTGGGTCATTGACCAAAGCTCGGGCAATAGCTACACGCTGGCGCTGCCCACCTGAAAGCTCGTTTGGAACATGATGCGCACGATCAGCAAGCCCTACTGACTCTAAAGCGTGCATCGCTTTTTCAGTTCGCTGGGCGGGTGTCATTTG
>JANQSK010000746.1 GCA_028284105.1 Anaerolineae bacterium | reverse complement strand
ATGCGACCCAACTCGTTCATCACTTCGTCGATCAGGGCTTGGCAGTTAACGGCCGTGTTTAAATTTTGAAAGGCTGGACTCGCTTGGCCTCCTGCATCAATGATCTCTTTGACGACGGCGCGAGCTGGGGCTTCATCAAAACCGGTGCCATCCCGATTTACACCGGCATCATGAACCACAACGTGGGCACCCCGACTGGCGAAAAGTCTTGCATAAGCCGCTCCTAGCCCGCGCCCTGCGCCAGTGATCACAACAACCTGTTGATCAAAATTGATAGACGTCATTTTCCTCCTTATTGTGTAGGGATAACCGACATGATTTTTACATCCTGACAGTTATCGAAGGCTGGCCCGCCTGAAATCGTACACACCCAAAGTCTTTGTTGTGGCCTTATCACTTTCGTTTCAATACTTTCACCGGTCGTAAAGATGGTTTTAAACGTTACCTGTAATGCTTGAGATGGATGCAGATTGAGAATGACCAATTCGACATCATAATTGACGGTTACAGGATTGTCTGCACCTTCCGAAATAACTTCGATGTATGTGGTCCAATCAATCATGAATTAGGATTCTTTTTTGTTGGTGTAGGTCATATATTTATGGGGCTCTGGATATTCAGTGAACCCATATTGCCTATAAAGCCCTTGCGCATCTTTGGTGTGCAAATGCCACCAGCCAACCTCTTTAAGCTCTGGGTGCATCAAGATCGATTCCATCAACCATTTCCCAAGACCGTTGCCGCGATATTTTTCGAGCACAAAGACATCAGCGATGTAGGCAAACTTTGCGTAATCAGACGTGACCCGTGCATAACCCGCTTGATGTAAACGGCCGTTTTCAATTGAATAAATGCCAAAACTCATCGAGTAATTCATCGCCCTGTCAATCACTTCTCGTTTGATACCGGGTGACCAATAGGCTTCCTCAGATAAATATTGATAAATCGCATCAACATCCAATTTTTGAGGGTCAGTGCTTAACAAGAAGTTGTTTTTTGTTCTTTCGAAAATCGGAAAGTGTTCATTGATCATGCCCAATGTGCCTCCTCGCACATTGCTATAAATGTAACCTGCAACTGGTAACCTGCAACAATCATTCTTTGGTGAAATAGGGTTCTGTTGTAAAATCTTTTCCGTAAAAAGAAGTATTCGCGAGAAGGAGAAATACATGTCAGAATCACGCAAAATCACTTTGAATGAAAGTGAGATTCCTACACACTGGTACAACATTGTGGCAGACATGCCCAATAAGCCTTTACCCCCCCTAAACCCAGGCACCCAAGAACCGATTGGCCCAGAAGCATTGGCTCCCTTGTTCCCAATGGAACTGATTATGCAAGAAGTTTCTCAAGACCAAATGGTTGAGATTCCTGATGAAGTTCGTGACATTTACGCCATGTGGCGTCCCACCCCCATGTTTCGAGCCCGTAATTTAGAAAAGATGCTCGATACACCGGCAAAAATTTATTACA
This sequence comes from Anaerolineae bacterium, assembly GCA_028284105.1. Taxonomy (GTDB): domain Bacteria; phylum Chloroflexota; class Anaerolineae; order Promineifilales; family Promineifilaceae; genus QQUD01. The sequence goes on along the minus strand of JANQSK010000746.1, from coordinate 3,656 downwards.
AATATGAAGGTGTTAGTCCATCGGGATCACATAAGCCCAATACGGCCGTTCCGCAAGCCTATTACAACATGAAAGAAGGCGTCAAGCGCATCACCACAGAAACCGGAGCAGGTCAGTGGGGAAGTGCGTTGAGCTTTGCTTGCAGTATGTTCGATATCGATTGTGAAGTGTACATGGTGCGCATCAGCTATGATCAAAAACCATACCGCAAGATGATGATGCAAACGTGGGGAGCTGAAGTATTTCCATCTCCATCTGAAAAAACCCAAGCGGGTACTCAAATTTTGGCGCAAGATCCAGATACACCAGGCAGTCTAGGTATTGCTATTTCAGAGGCTGTTGAAATTGCCGCAACAAATGATGATGCCAAATACTCTTTAGGGAGCGTGTTGAACCACGTTTTGATGCATCAAACCATCATCGGGCAAGAAGCAATCAAACAGCTCGAAAAAGCGGGTGCTGATTTACCGGACTATGTGTTTGCCCCATTTGGTGGTGGCTCTAACTTTGCTGGAATTAGCTTCCCATTCCTCAAACTAAACCTTACAGAAGGCAAAAATATCCAATGTATTGCTAGTGAGCCAACCTCAGCGCCTAAATTGACGCGTGGTGTATTCCGCTATGACTTTGGTGATACGGTGGGGATGACGCCATTGATTCCAATGTATACCCTTGGACATACATTTGTGCCTGCGAAGATTCATGCAGGTGGTTTGCGCTATCACGGTGCTGGAGCGATTGTGAGCCAATTGCTTGCGGATGGCTTGATTGGTGCTGAAGCGATTGACCAACTTGAATCATTTGAAGCCGGTGTGAAATTTGCAAAGGCGGAAGGGATTGTGCCTGCGCCTGAAGCGAACCATGCGGTTGCATCCGTGATTCGTGCGGCGGAACAAGCGAAGATCGAAGGCACCTCAAAGACAATCTTGTTTAACCTTTGTGGACACGGCAACTTTGATATGCTGGCGTATCAAGATTACTTTGCGGGAAATTTAAAACGACATGAAATGTCTCAAGAAGAAGTTGACTCTGCTGTGAGCAAGATTGACACGCCAACGGTTGAATCCGTCAAAGAGATGTTGATGGGATAGTCTGGAAGCTTAAAAGTTTATACTTGAAGGGCCATGAGATTCGCACTGTCTCATGGCCTTTTTTTTAGCTCGCAACGCTTTCTTGTGCCAAATTAAGCAGGGGCATCTCCGTATGTGTCAACGTGACGCCTTGGAGGACCCATCCAGATGCGTATAGAAACATGATTTGCATTTGCACAAGCGGTTCAAAATGATTGATAAAGTAAAATGGGGTGAACAGCTCGAGCAATGGGGGGATGATGCCGGCGATGAGGGGAAGGTAGGCGATCCCAATAGATTTGCGTAAATGAAAATCGGCCGTGCCGTTAATAAATAAGCCCACTGTAAGGGTAATCCAGCCGCTGATGAATATCGACCAGCCTACTTGAGGTTCAAACATCACCATCATGGCCCACCCTAAGCCCCAAAATGCAGTTCCGATAGATACGATATTTTTCCCAAATCTGCGTTCCGGCATGAGCTTTGGCCAGAAATAAATGACGATTCCTGCAACTGCGATAGTTAAACTCAACGGCAGCAATGATTGTGAATTAATGCCCTCATAAAACATAAATAACGGCACAATAAAAATGCCAATAATTAAAAGTTGGGCAAGCATAAAAAGATAAATTAATGGATTTGAGACATTTTTCATCGGGTGGCTCCCTTATGATCACAGGGCATCATTGAGATGCAATATTCTCTGATTTATTATTCCTTTTTAGCGATCTAAATTCAATGGTTCCGAAGTCTTATGGTACTAATATTTGATTGTGGTTTTGTTGAGCATCCATAAAATTGACATTAAATATGATGGAGCCCAACTATTAATTTTGATTAGGGGTGCGGAGTAACCATTAATGAAATTCAATTTTATAAAGAAAGTAAAGAACAGCGGTCAAGCGCTTGTTGAAACAGCCCTCTTTTTACCCGTTTTTATGGTGATTATTGCAGGGGTTGTTGAGGTGAGTCAATTGACTGTCACCCAAAACCGGATCTCTGATTCAGCCCGAGCGGCAACTCGTTTTGGCTCAAATGGGGGTGAAGATGAAGGGATGGTCACCGTTATCTTTAACTCGATTACACAAACAATGCAGGTGTCAAATGAGCGGTGGGATGTTTGGGTTGTTCGCGGTACGGTTAACAGTGCCGGTGATGATTTCCAAACATGGAGTCTCAACCATGCTTATGGATTTTCAAATACTGTTGAAGCAATAAATTTTAATGAAGGACAGCTCCAGAGAGATATTTTAGAAGAGTTGGCTTTTGACCATAACGGGAATAGTTTGGGAAGCGATCAACTGAGCCGACTTGAAATTGTGGGTACCTATGTGATTCATGATGTAAATTCGCTGTTAGGATTAGATGGGTTTCCAATGCTTGAAGGATTGCACTCCATTGAGTCTCTAAATGTGATGAGGGTCAGTTCGACTGTTGAACAATCTGATGGATGTTCGGCTTTTCCACTTGCTATTCATGATGGGGTTCGCTCTGCGAACCCGCCTGGGCAAGGGTCAACACCATATCCTGATTTTGTGAATTTTGACTATCCTTCGAGCAACCATCCTACGTATGGGTCTTTTGTGACACATGTTGAAGATATTCCATTATCAGCTGCAGATGAGGGATATGTATATCTATTAACTGAAGGGTTCAATGCTGGTGAATTTGGCTGGTTAAATTGGAATCAAGGACGTCCACCAACACCTGATGTGCTCTCACAAAGTTTGACATGGCCTGGAAACAGTTTGGACTTTTCAAATCATGGGGATACTCAAACAAATGCGGCAGCTTCCGCTTATCCTCATATTGTCCGAGGATATGTAGAACCTGGGGATGCAACAGATATCTCCCTTCATATTGGTGATTGGGTTGCCAGTAATCAAAGTGATGTGAATACAGCTGCCGTTCAAACACAGCTTCAACAAACAATCGGCTTGGATCGGACAATTCGCTTAATTGTTTGGGATAGCACAGATGTGGCTTTTGGATTTTACCGGATTGGTGGGTTTGCTGTATTTAAAATGCTTGGTTACCACATTAGCTCCGGTGCTGGAAATTCCTGGGTCTTATTAGAATTTATCCGTTGGGATGATTCTTGTGGGCAAGTTATTGATACACCATAAGGTCATATAAAATCGATCTCCTTTCTTTTTACCAATGATCTTTAGAGAAAGGAGATCGTCGTCTTTTTGGGAAAGACGGGGGTCCATGAAAGGTCGTCACGAAGTGACGGCCTTTTTTGTTGTCACGATAAGGTCACGGCCGTTTCCTAAAATTTCAATGATAGGAATCCATTTGTCAGATACAATTGGATTCGACCATCAAGGGAACAGGTGAATGTGATGTTGCGTACTATTTCAAGTAATTTTCGGTTACTCATTTTGCTGGGGGGTATGGTTGCAGCTGGGGTTGCTGGAGCATGGTTATACAACAGTTTGCGTTCCCAATCTGAGACGACTTTTTCCGATATTGATTCCAAACCTTTTTATGAATATGAATCAAACGATGGTGAATCGATTTATCGTAGTGACGATGGTATCAATTTTGTAAACGAAGAGGGAGATACCCAAACTCGAGATGAGT
>JANQSK010000737.1 GCA_028284105.1 Anaerolineae bacterium | reverse complement strand
CTGATCGTTGAACGGGCCTCCTCACGACCCGCCACCACAATGGCCGGCCGATCATAGCTTGGCACCACTCTCAAAATGTCAGGCGCTCTAGATGGATCGCGTAACGCTTCATAATCCGTCATGGTTAAGCCGATAATTCGATTTCGATTGGCTTGTCCATCAGACGTCACATCTTGTGGGAATACAAACAGCAAATTGTTTCCAAGATTCTCGAACTCGCCAACAATGGCACCTTCAACGCCACGACCTACGGAAACAAGCGTAATCACAGCGGCCACACCAATGATGATGCCCAGCATGGTTAAAAAAGCGCGTAATTTATTGACAGTTAGTCCAACAAGTGCAAGTCGTAAATTTTCAAATAGGGTCATGATAATAGTACATTGTCAGACGGCCGTTCCTGTTCACCTGCAACGAACGGTTCTGGAATCAGCTCATCTCTTAAAACTAAACCATCTGCAAGCGTCACAACACGCTTTGTATGGCGGGCAATCCATGGATCATGGGTTACAAACAAAATCGTAATCCCTTGTTCTTGGTTCAATCGCTGGAAGATTTGCATCACCTCAGTTCCCGATTTACTGTCCAAATTACCCGTTGGCTCATCTGCTAGGATAATGGACGGTTCATTGACCAAAGCACGGGCAATCGCCACACGCTGCTGTTGACCACCAGATAATTCGCTTGGCTTATGATCTAAACGCTCACCCAAGCCAACCATCTCTAAGGCCTCTCTTGCCCGATCTCGGCGATTGCTCTTGCCGCCATAAATCAAAGGCAGTTCAACCTGTTGAATAGCTGGTGTTCTAGAAAGCAAGTTAAAGCTTTGAAACACAAACCCAATTTGGCGGTTTCTTACTTCTGCTAAATCATTTTCATTTAGCGAACTCACATCTGTCCCATCAAGAATGTAGGTACCACCTGATGGTTGATCCAAAGCGCCAAGCATGTTCATCATGGTTGATTTACCAGAACCAGATGGCCCCATAATGGAGACAAATTCACCTCTATCAACGGACAATGAAACACCGCGTAAAGCATGAACTTCATGTTCTCCCATCGTATATACTTTCGTCAATTCCTCGACTGTTATGATTGGTTTTGATTCACTCATAGCTGTGTCCGCAGTTCGGTCACTCAAATCGTGACGCAACAATGTCTTACTGCTCGCCCCCACCAAAGAAGGAGAAGCTTTCACGCTGATCAGTGACAACTACAACATCACCCTCAGAAAGACCCGATTGCACCTCACTGAATTGCTCATTTCGCAACCCAGTCTCAACGACCACTTCTTCGATAATTTCCTCTGAGCGTTGAACATTGACAAGAGCATCTCCAGTTTCACGATCAAGACGAATCGCCCAATTAGGCACAACCAACACATCTGCAATCTCTTGCACAACGATAGACGCATTGGCACTCATTCCAGGTCGTAGGGTGAATTCTTCGCTCTCTTCAATATTAATAGTCACAAGGTAGGTGACGACGCCACCTGCCGAAGCTGATGTGGGGGCAATTTCCGCAATCTCGCCGATAACAGCTTGATCTGGCAAGGCATCAATAGAAATATCTACCGCTTGACCTAGAGCCACTTGATCGATATCTATTTCATCGACATTCACGGTGATATGGAATGCGCCTTCATCAACAACTGTCAACGCTGGTGCGCCAGGAGAAGCCTGTTCCCCTTCATTAATATTGACTGCTGCGACTGTTCCAGTAATAGGCGCCACAATAATGGATTGGTCAAGACGGAGTTGAGCCAATTCAAGATTTGTCTGTGCACTGGCAATTTGCGCTTCTAAAATGGCAATTTCATCGTCAGTTGGCGGTTCTAATTGTCGATCATAGGCAGCTTGAGCCCGCGCCAATGATGCCTCAGCAGACGCGACATTGGCCTGCGAAGCCAATACATTCGCTTCAGCAATGGCAATCGCTGCATCCGCAGATTGAATATCAGCAGACGTAGCTACGGAACGCAGGTCGGCTAACGCTGCCTCAGCTGCAGCTAGAGCTAAGTTGGCATTGTTGAGTTGAACGCGTGCCTGTTCTTCAGGGTCACCTAAACCAGGACATTGTTCTTCTTCACCACCGCCCGGTAATTGGATCGTAAAACATTGAATTGTAGCGTCATAAGCCCGCTGGGCATTGTCTTGCGTGGCTTGAGCACTTGCAATTTGGGCTTCAGCATTAGCAATCTGCCCTGCGGTAGGCCCATTGAGTAATTGTGATTTTTGGGCCTGGGCCTGCAAAACTGATGCTTCAGCAGATGCAAGATTGGCTTCAGCTGCCGCAACACCAGCAGCGGCTGAGTCAATGTCGGCCTGCGCTGAAGCTAAGGTTGCCGCACTAGGAGCCGTATTAAGCCGTTGCTGTAATGTTAATTCTTGAATACGCAGAGCATCTTGAGCTTGTTGAACAGAAAGTTGTAATTCGGCCGTGTCCACAAATGCCAATACATCTCCTTCTTGGACGGTTTGTCCTCGTTCAACTAAAACTTCTTGAATTGTTCCACCTGCCCCAAAAGTCAAAGTGACTAATGCTTCCGGTTCAATAGAGCCAACAGCGTTCACAGTTGATGAAATTTGACCCCGAGAAGCAGTTGCTTCTCTCAAAATCTCAAATTCCGGTTCTTGTGCAGTCTGCTGTTGCCGATTCACAAAGAAAAATCCAATTCCTAGCAACACGACGATTGCCACAATGATCGTGATTGTCCGTCTCATTTATCCTACCTATTTTTATCTTTCTAGAAACTTTTCCGATTTGGTAATTTAGTCAATATCCCCAAAAATTAATGGATTGATTATTATTTTCTGATTTTGCGAAGTATTTTTATGGTTAAGCCATCAAAACCTGTACAAAACATGTTCATTATATGTCGGAATTGTGGATATGGGTACAACTTCGTCCAGATAATGACCAAATTTTTACAAACCTCTCAATTAGGAAGGGTCTGCGTCTATTGCTATTGGTTTTTTCATATGTTAGAATCGTGAAATGTTACACAATATCGTTTTTGATTGACGAAATTGTTAACTGAACAGGATATTTATCCGGAGCAATTAAGCTTATCCCTCTTGAACATTTTTATTGAATCAGCCTAGATTCTTTTTCTAATAATTACATGTTTCAATGCGACTAAAAGCTAAAAAGTTTAGCTTTGTCATTTTCTCCGGTTAATATATTTCATTGCAGTTCCACAGTGCAATTTATGAAGACCAGCTTATGAGAGGTTACTCATAGTGACAACTGAAATACCAGATATTGTTATCGGCCGTTTACCGGTCTATTTACGCGAACTCACTCGCCTTGCAGAAGAAGAAGGCAAGATCAATACATCTTCTCATGAACTGGGAAAACGTTTAGGCATTAGCTCAGCTCAAATTCGAAAGGACCTATCCCATTTTGGTGAATTTGGGAAACAGGGAACCGGTTACCATATCAACTATCTTATCGAACAGTTGCGAGATATTTTGCATTTAACGCGTGAATGGGATGTGGCTGTGA
>JANQSK010000716.1 GCA_028284105.1 Anaerolineae bacterium | reverse complement strand
TCTCATCTGGCGGTTTTTTTTTGCTACGGTAAAATTTTAGTGTGTGGTAGGAAGTGGATAGTTGATAGGAAAGGCTTCACTAACCACTATTCACAAGCTACTAACCACTCATTTAGGATTTGGAGAACATGAGACCAGAAACAAGTAACGAAATACGACAAGCTTTTCTTGATTATTTTAAGAGTAAGGGTCACGAAATTGTAGCCAGTGCTCCTTTGCCAAACTACGACAACCCCACCTTGCTATTCACCAATGCAGGGATGAATCAATTTACGGATCTTTTTTTAGGAAAAGAAACACGTTCCTATACGCGTGCTGCAACATCTCAAAAAGTGATGCGTGTTCAAGGGAAACACAATGACCTTGAAAACGTTGGCCCATCACCGCGCCACCACACCTTTTTTGAAATGCTCGGCAACTTTTCATTTGGTGATTATTTCAAACGAGATGCGATTGATTACGCATGGGAATTTATTACAGGCGTCATGAAATTAGAGCCTGAACGGCTGTGGGCAACTGTCTACACGGATGATGATGAAGCAGCAAAGCTTTGGGAAACGTATCTCCCCCCCGAAAAGATTTTGCGGTTTGGCAAAAGCGATAATTTTTGGGAGATGGGTGCAGTTGGACCTTGTGGGCCGAATTCTGAGCTCTTTTATTACATGGGGGATTTGGCTGAAGCTGATTCAAGCCAGCTCAATGCAGATGATGATGAGTTGTTCTTGGAGATTTGGAATCTTGTCTTCATGCAGTTCAATCGCGAAGAAGATGGCTCTCTAACTCCTTTGCCTAGCCCATCTGTTGACACAGGGATGGGTTTGGAGCGCATTGTTCGTGCTGTGGCATGTGGTGAAAGTAACTACGACACCGATCTATTTACCGAAGCAATGGATCGCGTTCAGGAATTGTTGGGTGATAGCAATGAAGAACGAGAAGCGAAATATGTTGGCTATCGTGTAATTGCTGATCATGGTCGAGCTGCTACCTTTTTGATTGGAGATGGTCTACGTCCTGGAAGTAAAGGGGCTGGCTACGTTTTGCGTATGATCATTCGCCGTGCAGCGCGGTTTGGTCGAAAAATTGGCTTCAGTAGACCTTTTATGGGTGATGTCGCTAAGGCATATATCGAGCTGATGGGCAACGCTTATCCTGAACTCAAAGATCAAGAAGAAAATATTGTTCGTACATTGTTGCAGGAAGAAAAACGGTTCTCTCAAACATTGGATAGCGCTTTGGTTCATTTAGGAGAATTGGTTGCCGAATTAAAGTCAGATGGGAAAAGTGAAATTCCCGGTGATACCGCTTTTGATTTGTACGCAACCTATGGTTTACCCGTAGAAATCACACGGGATGTGGTTCAAGATGATGGCTTTACTGTTGATGAAGCTGGTTTTCTTGAGGCTCGTGAAGCGCATCGATTAGCGAGTGGACAAGGGGCGTTTCAAGATTATGAGACGGATGTGTCGATACACGGCCGTTTATTTCAATCGCTTCAGGATGAAAACGTGCTTGAAGACGGGGTTGAATATGATCCCTATTCAGGATTTGAACTCGATTCGGACATCGTGGGCTTGATTCATGATGGTGAAATAGTCGATTCTGTTGAGGTAGGACAAACAGTTGAGATTGTGACAGCTGGCTCACCTTTTTACGTCGTGTCTGGTGGTGAAGTAAGCGACACAGGGAAAATTGTGTCGGTAGATAAAACGGCCGTTTTCCAAGTTAATGACACCCAGCAACCGGTTCCTGGATTAGTGGTCCACATTGGTGAGGTTAAAAAGGGTGCGTTCAGCAAAGGGCAAGCTGTGTCTCTGATTGTAGATGATGTTCGTCGTGGTGATATACGTCGAAACCATACAGCGACACACATCTTGCATCAAGAACTCCGTGATCACCTCGGCAAGCATGTCACGCAAGCAGGCTCATTAGTGGCGCCTGATCGATTGCGCTTTGACTTTACACATGACCAAGCTGTTAGCAATGAAGAGTTGGCAAAAATTGAAGCTGAAATTAATAAAGCCATTTTAGCGAACTATCCCATTAGTATTGCTTATATGGGTCAGAAAGAAGCGATCGATAACGGTGCGATGGCGCTATTCGGCGAGAAATACGGGGACATCGTACGCACAGTGAAAATAGGGGACGATCCCTATAGTTTTGAGCTATGCGGGGGTCTTCACGTCTCTGAAACGAATGATATTGGCATGTTCCGCTTTACG
>JANQSK010000705.1 GCA_028284105.1 Anaerolineae bacterium | reverse complement strand
ATCGACCTTGGCCTACAGCCCCTGAAGTTAATGCGATTGGTCGCTTTGCACTTGGTTTGGCTCATGGTGGTTCTCATTTAGCACAAATGAGAGACGTCGTAGAACAAGCTAAAGCAGCACGCGCTTAAATATTCAACTCAGTTGAGCCAAGATATGAATCATATTTTGGCTCATTTTTTTTATTTTCAATTTTAATGAAAACATCCTGGTTTGATTTTGCAAAACAGTTAACGTTGCCGTCTTCGTTAGCCGGAGAAATTTGGCAGCAAATTGAACAGTATCATTCGGAGCCGCATCGCGCCTACCATAATTTGACCCATTTAAGCAGCATGTTTGGTGTGCTTCCTCAGCTGGTTGAAGGTGACATTCCAACGGCCGTTTCCCTCGCAGTTTGGTTTCACGACATTATTTATGATCCCAAATCCGGAACAAACGAAGAAGACAGTGCAAAAATGTTGCAAATGTGGCTAGGGGATAAGGTAAATGCGGCATTGGTAGATGAGGCGGTCCGATTAATTTTGTTGACCAAAGGTCACCAGCTGTCCAATGATGAGGATCAAAACGGCCGTTTTTTGCTGGATGCCGATCTATCCATCTTAGGTCGTGACTGGGAAGCCTATCAAGCATATGCTGCTGCCATTCGCTCTGAATATGCACATGTTCCTGATGAGTACTATCGACAAGGCAGAGCTGCTGTCCTTAATCACTTTTTAGGAATGGCGTCGATATATTTAACCGAATACGGCCGTGAACATTGGGAAGCCCAAGCCCGAGAAAATATCTCCAACGAACTTGCTCAAATAATGCTTTAAAATTCAATAAATCATTAAGCGGGACTGCTCTCATTATGGATTAGTGATAAACTTGCTTCAACTAGTTTTATTAATTCCAAGAGAAGAGCACGATAATGATTACTGCATTATTTCGACATTTTTTGATTGAACGACCTGCCTCAAAGAAAACGTTAAGTGAGTGGAAAACAGAAATCAACAGGTCAGGAACCACTTTGCAAGAGCGCGTTTCATCTGCAGAAGATTCTGAAATTAATCGAAAAATTGTGAGTCACATTGTGGGCATTGAACGGTGGGGAAACAATCGCTTGAAAGTAGCGTTAGGTGAACCGCTAACGATGGATGAATACAATGATTACCGCCCAGCTCGTGAGGCAACTTGGCAAGAGCTCAAAGAAGATTTAAGCCAAGCGCGAACACAAACTGTCCAGTTGGTCGGTGAATTGGAATCAAATAATGTGGATGTTTCAAAAACGATCACTCACAATCAGCATGGTGATTTGTCAATTAAGGGCTGGGTGCGTTATTTAAATATGCATGCGGACTTTGAATCCCGGCGCTTGAAGTAATCGACCATTACTCAAACACACCCGTTGGCTGACAGCCTCGTCTTTCTCGAATGGCAACGTCCTCTAATCCTTCTAAATAATTAAATAACCGCGTGTCAGGTTCAAAGGCACGTGATTCTGCCCAACCACCAGCAACCAGTTCTGCATTGACTAAAATGTCGTCTACATACACATATCGTAATTTTCGTCCAAAACGGTCGGTATCACTCACATCTATAACGAGGCGCACCGTTTGATTGGCCACATAATTGGCGTTGTTGTTGGTTGCATCTTGAAAGCAAGTTTCATCACGCTCAGGTGTGTTAATGCCAATGTAACGGACGCTGACAACCTCACCATCAAGACGCACTCGAATGGTGTCCCCATCGATCACTTCAACCACGCGGGCTGTTTCTGAGGGCTGATTGGGAAGCTGCGGTGCATCTGGTGCAAGGGGGAATTCACCCGTGATGGGGGTGTTGCTTAAGGTGCAGGCAAAAAGCGTAGCCAAGATGAGGCCATAAATAACAAAGTTGATTGATTTTGAATTCATAGGATTCCTTCTAATTGCCTCTATTTTACAGATCGGCACCTTGAAATGGCAATGAAAGGTGTTAAATTGACATTCCTGTTTAGTGGTTACCTCTCCTGTTCATTGTTGGGCTATAATGTCAAAATGATTGAAATCGTTCTTTGGGGACTCATTGGGTTTATAGCTGGATATCTCATTAACCAACTTGCCGATTTTTTTGCAGCGCTTGTCGATGTGCAGGATGCATTTGTCAAGGAATTAGAATCTATTGAAGATGAGTCACTAAAAACCAAAATGGAAGCGGGGGGGCCAAACACGGACTCTGTAAAATTGAAATTTGGGTTGCCTGGCATTTGGGGTTTGTTGAATGGGAACGTGGATCGAAAACGGCCGTTTCTGGTTGAAATAGGGTGCATTTTCTTTTTTGCCACCTTACCAACCTTAATTCCCAACACCACAAATCTCATCGTCAACACCATTCACATCACTATTCTCATTCTGATTATGATAGTCGATTTAGAAAACAAAGCCGTCTTTGGCATTGTTATTTATCCGGCTGTTATCATTGCTTTAATAGGTAGCTTTTTAGTTACACCCGAAGAAAACACAATTGGTCTTGCCATCGTTGGGGCCATCGTTGGATTTGTCATCTTTTGGGGAATTTACAAATTTGCACAATTGCTCTATGGGGCAGACTCGGGCGCTTTGGGGTTTGGAGATGTTCAAATTGCTTTACTAATGGGGGCGATGCTCGGCTTACATCGCGTTATCTTTGCCCTGATTTTAGCGATGTTTTTAGGTGGGGTAATCAGCGCGATTGTTTTGGTTGTCAACCGAAATGTAGGCCGTCAAACAGCGTTGCCGTATGGACAATATCTCACATTGGCAGCCATTATTATGCTCATTTGGGGCGCCGCTTATTACGAATTTTATTGGAGTTAATGCATGGAACCCAACGCGGTCTTAAAACATATTTTTCGGTCAGGTATTGTGGCCACAATACCTAGTACACTTCCTTTGCAAGATATCACCAAAGTGTCTGATGCTTTGTTGGCCTCACCCGTGCTTTCTGTGCAAATTCCTTGGCACCCTGATGCTGAACCCTTGATTCAAGATTTGCGATCCCGAGCTGGTGACAATATGGTGGTGGGTGTGTCAGAAGTGGAAACGGCCGTTGATCTCAAAGCCGCTATATCAGCAGGGGCACAATTTGTCATTTCTCCGCTGTATGATCGCGCCTTGACCGCATTAAGTCTGCAAAACAGTGTGCTTTTAATTCCAACTGTGATCAGCATCATGGCAGCCAATGCAGCTTATCAAAATGGTCTCCGCCTGCTCAATCTGCGGACAGGTGGCCCTCAAGGTCCTGATTTTATTGGGATGGTGCTTGTGAGCATTCCCGGTATACGGATTGGGGTTGGGGGC
>JANQSK010000700.1 GCA_028284105.1 Anaerolineae bacterium | reverse complement strand
CAAATGATATCCCCGTAATCCACAGTCTTTAAGTCTCTTGTCGGGGCAATTTGCAAGTGTCGATTATAGCCCCAGACTTGCATCGAATTTTCTCGAATGCTGCGTGGCCCAAATCGGGTCCCCACACGCCAACTAGTTGCGCCACTATCAAAAGGAATGCCAACCACAGCCATATCCGCATCGGTTAGATCTTGTGTATGGGGCGTGTGCATAAATGTGGCAATGCCAGAATAGGAGGGAATAAATTTAAGGGATTCATGCAAAGGATCAGATTGTGTCATGTGAAATTCCTCGTTTTTGCCGATTATAACGACATGACTTGATGACCCAAATAAGTAAGAGCTAAATCAACACCTACATAATAGAAAATTGAGTTTCTTTGAAATTTTATGTGATTGACAGGAAGTTTTCTAAAAAAGATGCTTTACAAAGGCTGTCAATCACCGAGTAGATCACAATCACTGAAGCTGGTTTAATTTTTAAAATTTTTTGTGATTTACCTAAAAGTATAAAAATGACACGAAATAAATAATTTAGGAAGTTAGCATTTCTTTTGTTTGTCTTAAATTGTTTTCCATATGTTGCATCATCAACGATTCCTTTTCTTTATCACCTAAAACTGGAAAAGGAACAGTTGGATCTTGAGCAAGGGCAAATGATTTTTCTAAATCGTCCACGGCTTGCGCAATATTTCCTTGTCCTTTTAACAAAGAACCGCGATTGTAAAGTGCCTCGGCTAGAAGACCTGATGGGGGCTTAAGCTCTATTGTTTCTGTAAAGTCATTGATTGCGTTTAGGTGCCTTGACAAAGAAACATTTGTGAGGGCCATACCATAACACGCATCAAAAGAATGAGGATAATATTCTTTGGCCTTAGAAAATTTGACCAATGAGCCAAGTGGATTTGTGTTGTAAATGCTTCTAGCTTCTTTGCACAGAGTATCGAGTTTGGGTGGCTCAAATGAAGTAATCTCATTTTGATCGTATCTTTCAAGGATGCGACCAATCTCCACAGTCGATGATTCAAATCCAGCTTGATTAGCGATTTCAAAACTATGTATCGCTTCACCTAGCTTTCCAAGTGATTCTAGAATTAATCCTCGATTATGATAAGCGACTGTGCGCTCCATTTGTCTTTTTTCAAGTAAGACAATGGCAATTTCTAAATCATTCAACGCAGCTTGATGATTGTTATTCATATGGTGCGTTGTGCCTCGATCAAAGTATGCAATTCCAAGGTGGGGAATTAGTTCAATTGCACGACCAAAATCTTCTAACGCCTGTTCTAATTGATTTGCCTGACGGTTTGCCCGCCCATTATTCATAAATCTGGCATATTGTTCGGATTGAGTTAACGTTTTAACTTCTTTAGTTTGGTCTTTTGGATTTCTTGAAAATAATTTTCTGAGGAAGCCCACTATAATTTCTCCTTAGGCATTTTATTTTGAGTCATCATAATTGGTAGCCATATTTTAATCAACGGGCTGTGAGTGATTTATTCGACATTGATTGTATGTTAAGTGGGCTTTTCTTGTGGGATACACTAGTAATTTGAAGATAACTTTAAGCTGTTAAAAAATTTGGGGCAGTTTGTTGACATAACACCCTTGGATTTGAATTATGTCAACCTTTCTTCGAAACGTCCGTATAACCCAAGCAAACAGAGAAGACGACTATTTTAAATATATAATTAAAAGGATTGTGCCCCCTAACCCTTTTATTCACCAAGTTAAGATTAATTACCTAATCCAACAGTATCATGGCCGGTTGAACTATCCACTTGGATGTTGACGCGGTTTAGGTATTTTTTGATAAGCGCGATAATTTCTGTTGGGGAGGCTGGTTTGACAAGATAGTGTGTGGCGCCAGCATTCATGCCTTCGCGGATGGCCTCTTCTTGGGCTTTGCCACTAAACATGATGATGGGAAGATTTTCTGTTTCTGATTTGCTGCGAAGTTGACGACAAACGGCAAATCCGTCCATGCGTGGCATCATGACGTCTAAAACCATGATATCTGGGTTGTGGGTCTCAACTTGTTCAATGGCTTGAATGCCATCAGCGGCTTCCAAAACCTTAAATCCAGTTAACTCCAACACCATTTTTAACATCGTGCGGATGGTCTCCTCATCGTCGACTAAAAGTACGGCTTGTTTCATTGTGTGCTCCGATCTCGATAGGGTACTTCTTACTAATCTCGTTTAGGGATAGGTCTCGTCTATGATGAGATTAAAAATGTGGGCTTACGGGATTGGTTAAGTTCACGGGATTTTTACGGGTAGAATTGTTCACCAGCTTCCAATGATGCGGCTGCATTTTGAGCCAATTTTTGCTAGGTTTCAGAATGGATATTCAAAATGTTTACACAATGAGTGCCGATAAGTATTTTAAATAGGACTCTCTAAAAAATTCCTTGTGAAAATCAAGCATGAACCCCGTTGATTTACACTTATATTTTGCTATGCTATAGCAGATGATTGAATTCCCTGCCGGACTGCATGTTTTAATTACACGAGAACAAATACCTGTCACAGGCCCTATGCGAGTAGGGCGGTTCAATGTGTTCACGGCCGATTTTAGTGCGTGGCGACTGTTCTTAGGTAAAGACACACCGTGTATATGGATTACGGCCGATCATGTTCAGAGCCTTGAGAATGATGAACTCATTGACTATTTGCACAAAACCTGTTTGCAAGAAGGGTGGCTTAACACCCCCTTGCTCATTTTTATCGATGGTCGGGGACATCAAATTGAAAACCAACTCAAAAACTGGACGAACAAATTCATCATTCTTGATGAGATAGCCCAAGCTGACCTTGCCAAGGCTGATTTCCCCCGGCAGGTCATTTTGCAAAAAGCGATGCGTTCTCGCACCTTGGTTGAGCTTTCCCCTTATGAAATCAATAAACCAGTGACGGGTTCAGCATTTTTTGGTCGGCAGGAGCATATCGAGGATGTTGTTCGGAATCCGTATACCAGCTACCTGTTTGTAGGGATTCATCGCATGGGCAAAACCTCTTTGCTAAAAGAGATGAAACGTCGTTTAGATGCAGCCGATCCGCCAAAACGTGGGCGTATTCGACGAGTCTATATTGATTGCACTGTCATCACAACAGAAGAAGATTTGCTCAAAATGTTGATGTCTCAGCTAGAGCAAAGTGGGTTTACGCTATTTGGAAAGCTGAACACTAATCCTGATGAATATCTCGAAGAGATTTTCAAACATTATTATGAAGTTCACGGGGGCACAATCACCTTTTTGCTAGATGAATTTGACCGGTTACTCACCCACATCCGGCAAGATTGGAAGCTTGTGAAACAGATGACCAAGGCGATAGCTAATCAGCAGATTCGACTTATTGCTGCAGGTTATCGCAATGCGATTGAAGCGACAATCAATGAGAAAACCCCTTTCTCGAGTTTGCTAACACCAGTCTGGCTTAAACCGTTGAACCAATCGGCAATTGAGCAGCTGGTGTTAATTCCATTTAACCAGCTAGGAGTCTCTATTGAAGAACCACACGCCTTCATTCAAAAACTGCAGGAAGAAACGGCTGGGTTACCCAATTACATTCAACATTACTGTCATATCCTGCTTGAATATGCAGAGATAGTCGATAAAAGCCGACTATCTGTAGAAGATATGCAGATGGTGCACCAAGACGATCGTTTTCGGGGTTTCTTGCTGAATTCATTTATGTCCAACACGGACTTGATTGAGCAAGCCATTGTGTACGCTTTGATTATTGAAGAAATGGATCAGATTGATCGGTTAGAGATGCCCACATTGGTTGATCGCATCTTAACGGATAGAAAACTATCATTATCGAAAGAGCAGATAGATATGGCATGCCAGAATCTACGGCTTGCCGGTGTGTTTACTCCAGAAGAGACGCACTATAAGTTTGCCATCGATCAATTTAGAAAGATGCTGAAGGCGGAACGAGACGTTGAATTTTTATTCGAGCGGGCGCGTGAGGCGCTGCAAACGGAAAAGATATTGGCATGATCGATTCGCTTTTCCCTCCCTCAGATTCAAACATTAATCCCAAACAAGGATTATTCCCTGATCGATATCGGTATTTAGATCAACTTTTGCGAAGTGTGCATCAGGGGAATTGCGTGCGGGTGCTTGGCCCCCGCAGTCGTGGTAAGAGTCAGATATTAGAAACGGCCGTTTCCCAGCT
Organism: Anaerolineae bacterium; assembly: GCA_028284105.1. Lineage (GTDB taxonomy): Bacteria > Chloroflexota > Anaerolineae > Promineifilales > Promineifilaceae > QQUD01. The sequence continues at coordinate 6,361 of JANQSK010000700.1, read as the reverse complement.
GATTGAAGGTCAGACCCACCACGCCATCTATCAAAGCCTCAAAGATCTGCCGATGGAGCAAGCCTTTTTCACGAATCTGTACCGTGATGTGCATTTGGTGAATGAAGCAGACTTTTTTGCAGGACTGTTTTCGCGGATTCAAGAGAAGCTCGACGTCCGCCAACGACCAAATCGGTCATCATTCCCACAAACGGCCTTTGCTTTCCAGAATGAATTGTTGAACCTTGTTCGCCTCAGCAATCGAAATATTGCCATTTTTATCGATGATTTAGAAACAGCACCTCCTAACTTAGTGGCGAATCTTTTAGGGGTATTGCAATCTGTTTTTATGACATTGGTAGATGAGCCAGGAGCTCATTTTCAAGCAGTTGTTTGCGGTTCCTTGAGCTTCAGTCAATTGACGCTTGAAAATGCTTCCCATTTTGAAGCTATTTCTGATTTGGTTTATGTGTCTGATTTATCCCTCAACGATTGTGATTCGTTAGTGCAAAGTATTTGTTATCAAGCGGATGTCACCTATGAACCATCCACTGCACCATTCTTGATGACCCAAACAGGGGGAGATGCGAATCTCATTACACAAATATTGAATATGAGCATTCGCCAAATGGGCAACGCAGATTACCAAATTACCCCAGCTCGGCTTGATGAAGCAATCGAAGCATTTTTGAATGAGCCTTTAGATAAAATCACGCAAGAGACCATCGAGCAGATTCAAAGTGATGCAAACTTATTATCATGCGCCTTGCGGTTATTGGAGCATGGCCAACTGCGCAACAATGCACTGCCGATACCTACGAACGAAACGCCAAACCCGCTTGATTTGTGTAGCGCCTTTTTACGATTTGAAGGGTCATATCTCATTAAATGTGATATTTGGCAACAGCTGTTACTTAAACATTTAGCTCCTGCGCAAATTGGGGGGTGGTATGCTGTGGCGGGTTATTGGGAGGAGTCCATTAATTATTTAGGTCAGGCGGTGGCTGATGGAAAAAGTGAAGTACAGCCAGAACTTTTTGCAGTCATCATCAATGCGATTCACGTCAGTGAAGAGTCTCGGCAAGCCTACAAATATTTAGGGGATGGACTGCAAGCTGCTTATCCTAAAACCTCAATTCGCCTTTACCGACGCGAAGATCAATATTTGCTCCCGCTTTACCGTTCAAAAGATGACTTTTCCACTTTGGAGTCAGCACCGATTCCTTTAAGTGATATGGGGCGACCTGAGGTGCGAGCATTAGATGGGCCTGATTACTCTTTGGCAACCGTAGAAAGTGAAACCTATCTCTTGATACCGCTTCGCACTGGGCAGGCGCGCTCACACCCCATTGGATTGGTGGTGCTTGGCGGGCTGTTCACGATTTACTCCCCATATCAACAGCGCAAAGATGTGCTGCGCTTTGTCGAGTTCTTGAAACAGGCGGCAAGAGCTTTGTTGCGCGCTGAACTGCTCAAAAAGGATAAGGAACAGCAGGAGATTTTAGATCGCGTTGCCAAAATCACGCCTAAGATTAGTGAACAGCTGGATTTACAAGCAGTGTACATGGCCGTGTTAGAGCAAATGCTGGAGAGCGTTCCCGAGGCAGATTTTGGCTGTATTGTGGAAATGGACACGGAGCGAAATGTGCTACGGATCGTCTCTGGGCAAAATAGTTATCCGGTTGATCAGATTGAGGGCTTAGATCATTATGCCATCTCAACTGAGCAGCGGCGCGGGATTGCAGGCCGTACGATTACAGAAAAACGGCCGTATTTGATCAATAATGTAGCTCATGACCCCGACTACATTGACGCCATCTCAGTTGCTAAATCTCATCTTTCCGTACCTATTCCTGTTCAAAATAGAGTAGGAGCCGCCCTTGTCCTCGAAAGCAAAACACTGAATGCATTTACCTACAGCGATCAGAGCTTGATGGAAATGGTTGCAAAACACGCCGGTATTGCGATCGAGAATGCCCGTCAATTTTTGGATGCCAGCAATCGTCAACTGAGAGAGCGAACGGCGATGATGGCAACTGGCTTGATTCATGATATAAATAGTGCAGTCGCCATTATTCCAGATCTCGTTGATGAGCTTCATGATCTCGTTGAGCAAGATCGTGACATTTCTAAACCATTACAAGATTTGGAAAAAAGCGCCATGGTGACCCACCGCGTAAGCAAGCGATTACGTGATTTTGTTGTAACAGGACAGCATGAGGTTAGCTGGGTTGAACTCGAATCGCTCCTTCAGCACGCCATCGAAATTAGCGAAAACAATCATCCGGCACCTGTCAAAACGATTCTCAACATGAATGGGTTTAAGCCCCAAATTCAAGTTGATCGGTTATGGATTGAATTACTGTTAAGGAATTTATTGACCAATGCCTACGAATCGTTCGACAATGTTGCGGATAAGCTAATCACAATCGATGTGGGTATAGATCCTACCTTTTATGTCATTGATGTTGAAGACAATGGTAAAGGTATTCCACAAGACATTATTGATGATGTGTTTTCATTAGGATTTACGACAAAGAATACGAACCGCATGCACGGCGTAGGCTTGTTCCATTGCCGAATGATTGCTGAAGTTCATTCGGGTGAACTGACGGTTTCAAGTCAGCTTGGTGAAGGAACAAAGTTCACATTGAAATTACCGCGGTAAGTGATTGACATTTATGCCTGATCTAAATCATCAAAAGCGAATATTGCTCATTGAAGATCAAGAGCAATTTTATACACCCATCACGCGTTGGCTTGAAGGGCGTTCCTATCACGTTACCCACGCTGATAATTTCCTCGCTGCCAAAACAGCCATTCACAACGAACATTTTCATATGGCGATTGTGGATCTCAATTTGGATAATGATGATCCTGATAATGAGGCTGGGTTTGAACTGCTGCAAGAGATGCGTAATCTGGGTCTTCATGAGTTTATGCCCTGCATCATGTTAACGGCTTTTGGAACGATGCGGCGTACGCTTCGGGCATTCCAAGATTTGAAAGTCACCAACTTTATTACCAAAGAAGCGGGCTTTCGCCGTGAACTATTGCCTGCTGTTGATGAAATCTTCAGCAGAGAGATCAAAATAAACTTCGACCTCCAATATGATGAGCGCTCGGCTGAACTCATGACCCAAATTGCGGATGATGTCAACTGGTCGATGACTTCGAAGCCAAATACCAAACTGCTCACAATGCAATTGCTTGATCTGTTTGGGAAGCTCTTTGCAGATGCTAAAAAGATTGAAGTCAGTAAATTAAAACCTGGCTTGACTGGGGCAGCCGTTATTCGTGTCCAACCTACGTGGACGCATGGTCGTGGCACCTCCTTTGTGGCAAAGGTAGGGCGAGAAGACAAAATCCGCACAGAAGCCGAACGGTATGAGCAATATGTATTGCGCTATCTGCCGCCAAACACCATCGCGAACGTCAAGGATGTGGGCTATTCTCCCCTGATTGGCATATTGCTATACACTTTTACCGAAAATGACATGGTTCCGCTCAAGGAGTTTGATGAGTTCTATACGGCTCAGCCTGAGCGCACCATTATCCAAAGCTTGCGTAACCTATTTGAAACGACATGTTCCCATTGGTACAATGATTCGCGTAGTCAAATAGAGCAGCAAGATTTATCCCAACTTTACTATGATGCATTTCGTTTTGATGAACGGAAGCTCATTCAGCGTATTCAAGTTGTTTTACCTGAATTTGATCCTCAATCACCCACCTACCGCTTTGAACAGAATAATATTGAAGGCATCAATCCTGTAGCCTGGTTGAATCAGCATCAAGATGCGTGCGTGGTGTCGATTTATCACAGTATCACCCATGGTGACTTAACTGGGCGCAATATTATGGTTGATCAAACTAATAAGTGCTGGTTGATTGACTTTTTCCGCACCTACAATAGTCACATCATGCGTGATTTTGTCATTTTGGAGACGGATATTAAATATCGGTTGATGCCTGAGCTTTCAGCACCGGAATTTCTGATGCTTGAAAAGGCGCTCCTTGATATCGACGATACGGGGCGTGAACAAACAATGATGGTTCGTTTGCGTCCTGAAGTGATCAAAGCTATTGCGATCATTAACGCCCTACGCTCCTTTGCCATTAAGTTTGCATCAAGCGGAGAATCTTCTAGTAATCCTGCATCTCGCAAAGAGCATCTCATAAGCTTGCTCATGGCGACCTTGAATGTTGTTCGTCTTCGCCATGTTAAAGAGGAGCGCAAGCTTCAGGCGATGTTGTCGGCCTCTTTAATTTGCGCAGAGTTGGATCGCTTAGCAGGGCGACAACCCTATTATCCACAAATTGCTTTGACGGATACGTTTAACTCTTTAGCGGTTGACGCCTTTCCAAACTCAGTGGCGCAACATCGCCAATTAGCACAGCTTTTAGATGGTAAAAAGTTGAATTTGTTTTTGGGCTCACAAGATGCAACAGGCTTTTTCTGGTACGCATCCCTGGCAGAAACGAGTTATTTTCCGTGGCGAGCCATTTTTACGACTAATCGGCATGCGCACATCGAATCAGCCCTTGAACAACAACAACGGCCGTTTCAATTAGTTCATGCAAGTGAAGAGCCCCTCAATGGTCATTTGCCTCTGTATAAATTCTATGGCACGCGACAAGAAGACAGTGAATCAGTGAATGGGGCATTGGCACAACCCGATCATCAAATCGTTGAGCGACTTTGTACTGCCTTGCAAAATGGGGAATCGCTTTTATTATTGTGTGCAACAGAGTCAGAAATGATGCTCGTTTTTGGGGCTTGTCAGGGTGGTCATTTAGGGGGACAGCTTTGGTTGGCAGGCGACCAACTGCCAGAAGATAAACAAGATAATTACCGCTCAGTAGGTTTTCGAGTGATTCCAAATACACCTGATGAAATTCTAATTTCACTTACTGAGATGACAAAAGATAAGAGGCTTTCCAATGAGTAACGCAGCGAATAATGCACAAGGGTTTCGACATGAAGAAGTGATGCAGCTCACCAAGCTAATTGAAGCTGGTGAATCTGTCTCTGTGATTGGCATGAGCGGAACTGGGAAATCAAACTTGTTCAATCATCTTTGCAATCCACAAACGCAAGACGTTTATTTCAATGAACGGCCGTTTCCATTGATCATCCGCGTGAATTTTCATTACGCACCTGACTATACTGACCGGAGCATGTACAGCCTGATTTTGGAGCAGCTTGAATCGATTTCACCTCGTGAAATTACGCGATATGAACTACCCGTTGGCGTTGCTGATCAGGTTATTTGGTATCATGATTCACTCATTGAAGCCCAAGATGATTTGCTGAAAGTGCAACGTAACTTTAAACAAGCGATTCGCCTCTTGTTGTATGGCAATGAGCGCAAACTGGTCTTTTTGTTCGATCAATTTGATGATGTCTATCGTGAAGCTCCTGCTCATTTCTTTGCGAACCTGCGTGGTTTACGAGAGAACTACAAATATCGCATCAGCTACTTAATCTTTACACGAGATATGTTGCCAAACATTATGGAATCTGACCCCTCACGGGAAGAGTTCTATGAGTTGATGGCGTCGAATTTAGTGGGTTTACGGCCGTATAACTTCTCAGACGCCCGCGATTTACTTAATCGAGTTGGAGCACGCAATCAAATCACATTTAATGATCAACAAGCTGAACAGCTTATTGCGGTATCTGGTGGACATGCGGGTCTGCTGCGTTCGGCATTCTTGGCATTCGGCCGTGACGAGGTTGAATGGACCGCTGGCGAAAATGATGAAGTCCTCTTAGAAATCCCCGGCGTGCGTTTAGAGTGTGAAAAAATATGGCGTAGCCTCAGTGTGCAAGAACGCAAATTATTACACACCATTCAACATGGACAAAAGACATCAACAGACCAACAAGCCATTCTTGAACAGTTATCGATTAAGGGCGTGTTGCGGTCTGTGCAAGACCCCGTTATTTTTTCACCTTTGTTTGCGCTATTTATCAAGCGGCAAGATCCACTGTGGGAACGTCCCATTTATTTTGAAGAATCAACTCGGCAAATATTGGTGTTAGGCCAACCGGTTCCTTCATTGACCAGCTTAGAGTTTCGTCTTTTCCGTGCGCTGTTTGAGCGTGAAGGGGAAGTTTTGGATAAAGATGATTTGATTGAGGCGGGTTGGCCTAGCGCACGCGGTGGTGTTTCGGATGAAGCGCTAACGGCTGCTATGGCTCGACTTCGTCGTAAGATTGAGCCTGATTCGAAAAATCCTCGGTTCCTCAATAATATTCGCAATCAAGGGTATACACTCAAGCTTGAGTAGATAATTTTCACATGTCATGCCCGTGAAAACGGCCATCCAGGCTAATATTATTGATTCCCTCTTGAACTGCTCTATTAAAATTTTT
>JANQSK010000682.1 GCA_028284105.1 Anaerolineae bacterium | reverse complement strand
ACGACCGCCCAACTGCTCCAATTGGATTTCGATGTTGTTTTAGAAAAGTTGAAGCAATTGGGGGTTTGGGAAGAGCGTGCTGCATATTTAGGCAAGCTGCTCAAACAAGATGCTGATATTTATGAAGCAGAAGGGGACGACACGGCCGTATATCGTCGAAAATCATTGGCATTACAACTTTGGCTTTCACTTGAAAGTCATGCCGACGATGCGCTTGTTCAACAGGATGAAGTTCATCAGCTCATTCAAGAGCTCGATGAATTTCAGCATTTAGGTGAGCTGTATCACCAGATAATGACATTCTACATTGCCCAGAAACAATTTGACGAGGCCGAAAACACCCTGTTTGATTGGCTAGAATCTGAGGTTGCATTAGAAGACCTCGATCAGTTCAACGCCATGGATATGGGGCTTGAATTTTATGAGATGTTAGAAACTTTAGATGATGTCACCTTAGAAAAGGGTGGATTACCTAAAGCGGAAGTTGATAGAGGCAAACAAGAGCTATTATCCTTTTTTGAAGAGGAATAAAAATCTATGCTGAGTAGACTTTTAGGAATTATTATTTTTATTGTTGGATTGGTTGGCGTTGGTATCGCTTATTTGCTTTATACCGAAGTGCCTCCGTTAATTGATTCTGCTGCCCAAACGGTAGACACGACCTTGTTGGGTGTCTCTCAAAACCTCGATACGGTTAATGATAGTTTGCTGTTGGCGAAAACGACATTGACGGATTTAGGGACGACGTTAGATACCGTTGGTACAAGCATGGATCAGCTTGGTCAAGCTGTGAACACCACAACCCCATTGCTTGATCAAATCGCTGTGGTGGCTAGTGACGAGGTTCCCGAAAGCATTGAAACTATCCAGACTGCTATTCCTGATTTTGCGCAGGTGGCCGGGATCGTTGATGATACGTTGACTACATTGAATCGCTTTCGAATTGAAGAATCGATCCTTGGTTTTGATATTAATTACAATTTGGGCATTGAATATGAGCCATCTCAGCCATTTGATGAAACAGTTTTGGCTTTAGGTGATGGGCTAGAAGGATTGCCGGGCAGTTTGCGCAGTCTTCAAGTCTATACCAATGTCACTAAAAACAATTTACAAACGGTGAGCCAAAACCTCTTTTTGATTGGAGATGACGTGAGTATGTTAAACGGCCGTATCTCTGAAATTGACCCGCTGATTGATGAATATTTACAAATTGTGACCGAAACGAATGACAATACTCGCCTCATGCGCCGTCAAATTAGCGAGCAGTGGGCAGGGCTTCAGCAGATTGTTCAGTGGGGTGCAATTTGGTTTGGTTTTTCTCAGCTTGCCCCGTTATATTTAGGGTGGGAATTGATGAGTGGCAGACGAAGAAAACGCGAATAGAGTTGTAGCTACGTTCAGTTGGTGGCCGCCACTCGTGTTTCATCATCTTTCATTTATTCAATCAATTGAGGAGAAAGAAACATGCTAAGAAGAATTACCGGTTTTGTTTTGTTGATTGTCGGCTTGGGGGGTGTCGCGCTGGCCGCTTATGGATTTACACAAGTGGATAATGTGGTTGATACTGTGGCTGTCGCTCTGGATGGAACGCTTGGCTTAACGGCTGAAAGTTTAACCACCGTTGAGGATACGTTATCCCTCGCCCAAACGACCATTGTGGATGTGAACGCTGGGCTTGTGACGGTTGAAGACACGGCCGTTAATCTCGCCCAAACAATTAACGATACCAAACCGCTATTAGAACAGGTCAACACCATAGCGAGTCAAGATGCCCCTGACAGTATCGAAGCCGTCCAAACCGCCATTCCAGATGTCGCCGAAGTAGCTGGTGTGATTGATGACACACTTGTAACGCTCAATAATTTTGAAATTGACGAAGACATCTTAGGTTTCAAGATTCAATATGATTTAGGTGTCAATTATGAACCAACTCAATCATTTGATACGACGGTGACACAGCTGGGAGACAGCCTCGATGGTTTGCCTGAACAGCTTCGCTCTTTAGAACCAAGCCTGACATCTGCAAGCGAGAATTTGGATGCAGTTAGTCAAAATATTTTGACGATATCAGGGGATTTGGGAACCATCAACGGCAATATTGCTGAAGTTGAGCCGCTCTTGGGTGAATATATTGGCATCGTTAATGAAATTGACACCACGTTAGGTGAGACGCGGACGACGATTCAATCCCAATTGGAAACCGTAAAATTGGGTCTGAAAGTGGTCATGGTGTGGTTAGGTTTTATGCAATTCTCTCTTCTTTACCTCGGTTGGGACTTAATAACCCGGATCGATAAAGGGGATATTGAAGAGCTTGTTGAAGAGTTTGTTGAAGAAGAGCTTGAACAAGCTTCACAAGGCGAACAGTAATCAATAATAAAAACGGCCGTTTCAACTGAAACGGCCGTTTTGTTTTAGCTTTAAATAGATTAAGCGTCCTCTCTCAAAATCAGTGCATTAAACCCCATTTTTCCATGCGGTGAATCGCCTTTTCAAAAGCCACAATCGTTAAATCAAGATCTTCATCAGAATGAGCAGCTGATAGACGTCCTGCTGAGGCTGGTTTATCGATGCCTTCCATCAGCATGGCGATACGCATCGGTTTGGCAAGGGTTCCCATTCCTTTAGAAAGCCGCTCAGGGGTAGCATGTGCCAAAATATCTTCCGCATACTCGGGATGGAAATCATCTTGGCCAACCAAGAAATGAAAACCCGAAACATCGCCATAGACACAGCCCGGCGTTTCTGAGAACTTGAGCACTTCATTCATGCCATGAATAAGCTTCAAACAAGATTCTCCAGCCTTCTTTTGAGGTTCTCCCGTTGAGGCGATGGAGAGGGCGTTAATGCCTGCTG
>JANQSK010000645.1 GCA_028284105.1 Anaerolineae bacterium | reverse complement strand
GAAAAATCCCACGAAAATTTTGGGAAATAGATGCAATTTGAAATGATTTGACTCTAGTTTATCGTTATGTATTGTAACCTATCCTATATCTCTTCTCAAATCCCTTGTTTAAAGAAGTAGTGAAAATTTATTCATTTAGGGAGTTGTTAGACCCAATCTCAAAACATTCGCGTAATTTTTGAGGATCGACAACGGCCGTTCCACCTTGGACAGTGTTGCCTTTTCCCCCACCTGAACCCGAGCCTAACTCGGCCACGATGCCTTTTAAAAGTTGATTCATGTTAATGTCAACATCTTCGGAGCTACTAAAAAGCAATTGCGTTTTACCATTGCCAATCAGAGCTAATAAGGCAATGGTTTGGGGCGTTTGGGTTAAGCTTCCTGCAAGGGTGCGAAGCATTGTTTGGTTCCCGTCTGGAAGAATATGAATGATGCGACGGTAATTTCCAACAGAAACGGCCGTTTTCGAGATCTCTTGGGCTTGATAAGTGACTAACTCAGATTGAAGCTGCTTCTTCTCTTTTTGCAGCTGTTTGAGGTCTCCTTGCATTTTGCCAATATTTGGCACTAGGTCTTCTAAGCCAGTGGTAAGTTGCTGGGTGAGTGTTGAGGTGATTTGATTTTTTTGACCATAGTCAGACAGTGCTCGTACCCCACAAGCAAATGTGATCCGAACCTTTTTGTTTTGTCGTTCGCTCTTGATAATTTTTATCATACCCACACCGCCGGTTGAGGTGACGTGGGTTCCTCCACAGGCAGTAAGATCAAAATCTGTTATATCAACAAGGCGGATCTTTTCTCTTGCAACGGGTGGTAGTTTGCGCACGTTTAGTGCTTGGGCTTCCTCTAACGATACAAACTTAATTTGAATAGGGCGATTCTCCCAAACAATTTGATTAACGTAGGTTTCTACTTCATTAATTTTGTCTTGGGATAGTTCGTTTGTGTCTAAATCAATGGTGACCGTTTTGGGACTGAGATGAAAACTCACGGTAGGGGCATCAGCAAGCTGGATGAACGCTTGAGAAAGCATATGTTGCCCCGTATGCTGTTGCATATGATCAAAACGACGTGACCAATTTATTTTTCCTGAAACGGGACCACTGAGGTCTGCTTTTTCTTCGAGCCAATGGACGATTGCTTTGTCTGACTTGCGGTTTGTGACCTCAACCACTTGATGCTCATTGAGTGTGCCCATGTCAAAAGGTTGTCCTCCTGAGGTGGGATAGAAGGCTGTTTGATTGAGGATGAGCCCAAAACGGCCGTTTTCCTCAACAGATTCAATGACATTGGCGTCGAAAGTAGTTTGATAAGCATCTGTGTAATAAATTGGTTCTTGCATATGTTACCTAAAGGGGTGGATCGTTTAAAAAGCTAGGTAAATTGTGGCCGAAAATTAGAGCGCTGGCAAACAAAATAAAAAAGCGTTGATTTTATTCATCAACGCTTTCAGTAATTTATAAATTTCGAAATAAGTGCTTAAATGTCATTTGAGATGGGAAGCGTGAAATTAAAGCGGGCACCACCGCCGGGTGCATCATCAACCCAAATCTTGCCTTTGTGTGCTTCAATTGCCAATCGACAAAATGCAAGTCCTAAACCAAGTCCTTTTGAAGAGCTTTCACCATGTTTAATTCTTTCGAACTTTTCAAAAATAGATGTTCGATGCTTTTCAGGGATGCCATTTCCTTGGTCGCTAACAGAAACCAACAGCATATTTGGTTGCTCATCCATAGGCTTAGCAGATACAGTAATTTCCTGACTTTGTTGGCTATATTTCAAGGCGTTGCTTGTTAAATTGATGAGAACCCGTCGAATCATATCTTCTTCAACATTGACGAGCGGTAAGTTTTGTGGATCTGTATCTTTAATAAACCGAATTCTTCGTTGTTCAAAGTTTGGTTTTTCTATTTCTTCAACTTCATTGATGAGATTATCAATATTAACAAGAGATTGGTTTGTGATAGGTTGTCCCGCTTCAAGTTGATTGATATCAAGCAAAGAGCGGATCAACGTTTGTAATCGATAGCTACTTCGCTTGGCAATATCAACCATGATATTGATTGAAGCATTTTCTTCAATAGATTGAGATTCTATGGTTAGCAGTTCGAGGCTAGAGATAACATTGCCAAGTGGGCTTTGAAGATCATGGAAGAGCATTGCTGTTAAATCTTGTCGCATCTCTTCAAGCTCAACCTGCTTTGAAATATCGTGATGAATCCACTGCAAAACTTCATTGTCGAGATAGTTTGTTCGCTTTGCATAGACTTCTACGGGGATTTGAGCGCTATTTTTAGTGACGGCTTCACTGGCAAATACAACGACCTTGTTTACACGGATTGATTTGATAATTGGGAAGTCTCGCGTATTGGGGTGTAATGCCTGTATGTGCATGCCTAAAATTTCATCACGGCCGTAATTAAATAGGGAGAATGCCCGACGGTTTGCCTCAACGATGTATCCATCTAAATCAGTCAGCAGAATTGGGTCTACCGTATCTTGGAAAAGACTGGTGTATCGAGCCTCGGCTGCTTGAGTACGGCCGAATTGTTGAGCATTTGCCATTGCCGTCGAAGCAATATTGGCAAGATTAATAAGTAGGTCTAAATCTTCTTGGGTAAACGTGCCTTCAAGGGGGTTGATAGCCTGAATCGTGCCGATGACTTCACCTTGGAACTGCATCGGGGCGCAAATCATGGCTTGGGTAAGGTGACCTGTGCGTTCATCACCCGATAAAGTAAAACGGCTGTCGATGCTTGTATCTTGGACAAGGGCTGGTTTACCCTCATTCATTACCCAACCGGATAACCCACGATTGGCCGGTAAGCGGAGCCCCACAATTTCACTGCTCCCAACACCTTCCGCCACTTTATACTCTAATTCATTGTTGATTTTATCGACAAGGGCAATAGAGATTGCTTCTGCATTTAAGAACTCGTTCATCTGAGACAAGAGCGACTGCATAATGTCGTTCATATCAAGCGATGAATTGATTGCTCGGCTGGCCTCGTTGAGTAAGGCAGAAATTTTAAGTTGTTTTTGAGAGGCTTCGTATAAACGAGCGTTTTCGATACTGCTAGCTGCTTGATTAGAAATCGCAACTAAGAATTCTAAATCTCCCTCAGTAAAGGCGGCGCGCCCAGCTTTGTGAAGTGTTATGGCGCCAATTGCTCGTTCTCTGATTAAGAAGGGCGTGCATAAAATTGACCATGGTTCTTCGTTTTGAATGCTGCCAGGTCGTGGTAACCATCTCGGATCTGAAATAGTATCTTGAATGAAAATGGGAAACTTTTCGCGGATTACGATGCCAGCGACCCCTTCATTCATGATATTCCCGAGGAACTCATCAGACTTTTTCTCGTTTAATTTATTTTTTGTTGACCACGCAT
>JANQSK010000614.1 GCA_028284105.1 Anaerolineae bacterium | reverse complement strand
ATACAGTTAAACCCTAAATCTTCAAGATAAGGAAGGCTATCAATGACACCTTGGATTGTGCCACCATGTTTTTGACTATGTTCCTCGGGTGCTAAGAGTTGCCCATTTTCATTACGAAATCGGTCAAGAAAGATTTGATAAATTACGGCATCATCCATCCAAGATGGTAAATTTTGAGGGGATTGCCGAACGCGATAGGCAAAGGTCGTTAATCCTTCTTCAGCATAATGGAACCAAAAGCCTGTGCCATCATGCGCAAAATAGCTCGGTGATGAATCTTCAGCCTTAAAACCCGCGATTTTGTAGCGAACGATCGTGCCTTCATTTTGCGGAGGAATCTCACCCAACCATTCATTGAGATAACTGGTGTTACCCTGCCAAATCACTTTATGATGAGACATAGTCACTTTTTGACTGTGTTCATTCGGCCAGCTTCCATCGATGGTGTACCAAATTTCCGCTTTGCTTAATGAAATTGAAAGTCCACTTGTTGCTGTGATTTTGACGGTATCAGCTGGTGTGGGTTGAAAGGGGGTAATTTGATTGTCGTGTCGAAATTGAATCGCTTTAACGCTGTCGCGCTGTTGAACCATCGGCATCGGTAAACTACCTGGTGCTGAGGCAATGTTTGAAGCGATATCTGAAACTTGTTCTTGTTCATTCATGGGCTACTCGCAATTTTGTAAGGAGGGTGTGAAGCTGTTCTTTTTCACTATCGGATAAGGTGTTGAATTTTTGATTGAGATACTCTCTGTGAACGGCCGTTGCTTCTTTTCGTAATTGGCCCCCTGCCTCTGTAATAATCACAGTTTGAGCCCGACGGTCATTCGGATCAGGCACGCGTTTGGCGAACCCTTCTCTCTCAAGAAAATCAACAGTACGGGTAATTTTGCTGTTATCACTGAGGAGTTTGTCTTTGAGTTCACCCATGCGAATCCCTTCATTTTCTGACAAAAGGCACAGCGCATCAAATTGGTGTACGGTGAGGTTAAACGGCCGTAATGCAGTTTGGTTCCCAAATTCCAAATAAACTAAATTTTCCCGAAAAAGGTGATAAAGAGTGGCTTCATTCATAATATATTTTCAAATGATAATATTTCATTTAAAAATATATCCAAAAATTCTAAAAAATCAACTTCTTGAGTCAATCCCGTGTGCTCTAGAGATGACAATGATAAAATCCTGACAAATTAACAATGTGAAAACCAAAAGGATTCTAGAAAAAGAATTGGCTAAGGTTTGGTTTTCACTGATATAGGTGAACCATGTTTATCAACGGTGAATGGATCGAACTCGAAAAACAATTTGCAGTAACAAACCCTGCAACAGGCGAACAGCTAGGAAAAGTTTCAGATGGGGGTCAGCAAGAGGCACATCAAGCTATTCAGGCAGCACATGAAGCATTTCAAAGCTGGTCAAAAACGACGGCATATGCTCGTTCAGCCATTTTATACAAAGCATATCAACTCATGATGGAACGTAAGCAAGCCTTGGGGGAGCTTATGACACGAGAGCAGGGTAAGCCACTGAAGGCAGCTCTCAATGAAGTGCAATATGGCGCTGACTTTTTTCTGTGGTTTGCTGAAGAGGCAAAGCGTGTTTATGGGGAAACGATTCCTTCGGCTCGAGCGAATCAACGATTTTTAGTGCGGTATGAACCCGTTGGGGTGGTTGGGGCAATTACACCTTGGAATTACCCGATTTCAATGATCACACGTAAGGTTGGTCCAGCCATTGCTGCAGGTTGTACGATCGTTTTAAAACCTGCTGAATCAACACCACTATGCGCCAAAGCCATTTTTGAAATCCTCGAAGAAGCTGGGTTGCCAGCCGGTGTTGCAAATCTGGTCACTGCTCTAGATCCAAGACCCATAGGCACTGAATTTTGCACAAATCCTTTAGTTCGCAAAATTACGTTTACAGGTTCAACGGCTGTTGGTAAAAAACTAGCACAAGATGCTGCACCTCAGCTTAAGCGCGTTTCAATGGAGTTAGGGGGACATGCCCCATTTATTGTTTATGAAGATGCCAATCCTGAATATGCAGCGAAGGGTGCCTCGCTTGTTAAATTTTTGAACACGGGTCAAGCCTGTATCAGCCCCAATCGTATTTTTGTCCATCGCAATATTATGGACAAATTCGTTGAAACATTTAGTCAACGCGTTAATAAAATGATGGTTGGCAATGGGATGGAAAAAGGCGTAGCGATTGGACCATTGATCAATGAAACGGCCGTTTCAAAAATGGAAAATCAGGTTCAAGATGCTTTAGGAAAAGGGGCAACACTGCACAATGGGGGGCAACGCCTCGTTGAAAATGGCCTTGAAAAAGGGCATTTTTATGCGCCAACCCTTCTGAGTAACATTAACCCAGATATGGTCATATATCGTGAAGAAACATTTGGACCCATTGCTGGCATTATCCCGTTTGATGACAACGATGATGTGATTGCCATGGCAAACGATACACAATATGGGTTAGCAGCCTACATTTATACCCAAAACTTATCCAAAGCAATGCATACCTTTGAAGCGTTGAATTTTGGTATCGTGGGAATAAACGATATTAATCCGACTAGTGCGGCGGCTCCATTTGGGGGAATGAAAGAAAGCGGATTGGGTCGAGAAGGAGCACGTGAAGGGCTTGTTGAATATTTGGAAACAAAACTTGGCGGTTTTGCAATTTAGCCCTTAGATTTAGACTGTTTAAAGAGGCATTGAGCGTTTGAAATTACTTGGCGCTCAATGCCTCTTTATATTTTGAATAAGGGTTTGAAAACCGTTATTTTTCGTTCTTATTCTCTTTGGCAGCTTGAACTAACTTATCAAATAGCTTTTGTTGTGATTCGTCTTCGCCGGCTGATTTTTCAGGATGCCACTGGACAGCAATGAAGTAAGGATGGTCCTTTCTCTCTAAAGCTTCGATGATGCCATCAGGTGCCTTGCTCGAAACGGTTAATCCTTCGCCAACGTTTTTAATGGCTTGATGATGACCAGAGTAGGGAACGGCCGTTTCGACTTCCATCACGTTTCGCAAAGCAGAATCAGATTCAACACCGACTTCCTGAATCGCCCATCCACCATCAGCGCCACGATGAATATCCTCAGGTTGAATATCAGGGATGTGCTCATGTAAAGAGCCCCCTGCAGCCACATTGACGACCTGCATACCCCGACAAATAAACAGAGAGGGCGTATCGATTTTTTCTAAAACGCTCTTGGCAAGGGCAAGCTCGGTTTCATCACGCGGTGGATCATGAGATGTCAGATTGGGGTGCTCACTGTTACCATTGTATTGATGAGGTTCGATGTCTGAACCACCTGAAATGATCAAGCCATCAATCACTTCAAGCCATCTTTCCCAGTTGGGTTCACCCGGTGGCAATAAAACAGGCACACCTCCAGCCCGTCGTACTGCATCAACGTAATCTGCTGGAATGGTATAAAAATCGTTGTAATATTTTGTGTCAAATCTTTTTTCGTTACGGCCGTATGTTGTAATTCCAATGACGGGAGCCATAGAAACCTCCTCTTTGCTTCTTGCTCAAGTTTTCCGAATTATAACCTTTTTTAAAATTTGCTCTTGACTTTTATCAATAATGAGAATAGTATACCGTTATCAATTATGATAAAGGTGTGTTTGTGACAAAAAAGAGCGATTTAATCATTCATCCTATTCGAATGCGTCTTGTGACAGAGCTTGGACATCGAAGTTTGACGACAAAAGAGCTGCTGGGAATCTTGATTGATATTCCTCAAGCAACGCTTTATCGGCACATCAAGACATTGCTAGATGGTGAGATTATAAAAGTGGTCAAGGAGCAGGAGGTCAATGGGTCGGTTGAACGGACCTTTGCCTTGGTTTCGCAGCAAAATCGTTTGTCTTCAGAAGAAATTGCTTCAATATCACCAGAGGAACATATTCGGTTATTTTCTATTTTTGCAGCAGGGTTAATCGACAATTTCAAGAGATACGCATCACAAACTTCACCTGAAACTTACTCTGAAGATGGCATGAGCTATAACCAGGCCATTGTTTACTTATCAGATGAAGAACGTGAACTCTTTCAACAGAAACTATTGTTTGTTGTGAGTGAAGTGATGAATCAGCCACCTGCGCCTCATCGAAAAAAATATAATTTAGCCTCGGTCGTTGTCCCGGATAACCGACCCGAGATGAAAAAAGAAGGATTATAAAATGAAATTAGTAGCCCATGAAAGTGGTTCTAAAGAAAAACCAGCCATACTATTTCTCCATGGCCTCGGAGTAAGTAGTTGGATGTGGCATGATCAATTCGAAGGTTTAAAAGATGACTTTTATTGCTTAGGAGTCGATCTGCCAGGAAATGGGGAAAGTTTTCAAGCTGAGTGGCACTCATTGGATAAAAGTGCTGCCCAAGTTGCCCAACTTATCCGTGAAAAGACGGCTGACGGCAAAGCACACGTTGTTGGTTTGTCTCTTGGTGGCTATACGGCCGTATCTCTTCTCACCAATCATCCTGATACCGTGTACTCAATGATTGTGAGCGGTATTTCAACAAGCCCGCTAATGAAGAAACGTTGGGCTAGACCACTCTCAAAAGTGATCCCTTATCTCATTAAATTTAAGCCGCTTGTTCGGTTGAGCGCCAAAACGATGCAGTTTCCTGAGGAAATTGTGCCCCTTTATTTCCGAGATATCGATCGACTTTCAAAGCAAACGATTCAGCGAATTTATCATGAAGTTTTGAACTACCGATTGCCTTCTCTTCCAAGCTCTCGTGCGGATGATTTATTGGTTTCATCCGGTGATAAAGAGGCGGGTGCCATTTTGCGTGGATTAAATTTTGTAAAGAAGCATTATGGAAAAACGGCCGTTGTTCAAGCACCTGACGCTCATCACGGTTGGAATGCAGAACATCCCCAGCTATTTACGGATATGATCCGTGCTTGGGTTTTAAATCAACCTTTGCCAGATAGACTGAAAATAATTAATCCACCTCAACGGAAGATACTGGCCTTTGATTAAATCAGGTTTTTCTGCGTAAAGTCGAAGAGTATGGGAAAAACGGTATCAATCTCTTCAAACTCGTGCTGATGGTTTAAGCCCTCTAAAATTTCAACTTGCATCTTGGAAGATTGAAGCTGCTCTTGATATTGGTTGATGCTGGCCATTGTGCCTTGATTTTCTGAACCTGATAGCCACAGGGCAGGGCATGATAAATCCAGCGGCTCTACAGAGCCCCATTTGAGCATAGCGGTTAGCCAGCCTAAAAAGACAGGAATGTTATGTGCTTCAAAAAGCGTTTTTTGCTCTGCAGGTAGGTCTTCGAGTGAAGTGGGAGCCTCATTGTACTGTGCCACGATAGGGGCCCATTCTTGGCTGAAACTTTCAATAAAGTTCAGAAATTCCCCTTGAACAGCAGATCCCATTGGAATGCCAATGATGGTGATTTGTTTAACTCTGTTTGAGCGTTTCGCTAAGAAACGGCCGATATTTCCTCCGTACGAATATCCCCAAATTGAAAACTGATCGATACCACATGCATCAGCAACTGCCAGAATATCAGAACACATTTGGTCTATTGTATAAAAGCTGGGTTCAGTAGGCTTTCCGCTTTCCCCATGTCCTCTAATATCTATTGTGATCAGTTGAAAATGGGGGAGAAGTCTTTGAACATAGCCATGCTCATGCCAGCTTTTTCTGGATTGTCCGCCTCCTCCGCCGTGCAATAGAATGAGGGGTTCACCTTTTCCGAGGACATCAAAAACGATTTTAGTGCCATCGCTACTTAAAATGGATTTCGTTATCATAGAGGTCTCCTCGCCGACAAACCTTGACGTTGTCTCGTTTGTTATTTTAAAGGCTCTATCCAGACGCGATTATCATGGTAGACTGCGCCGCGACCCATATCTGAATCACGCTCAATGGTGGTATTGTTCACGTTGTTGCCACTGTGGTGTTTGGCCCAGAGCCCTTTTGTTGTAACGGCCGTTCCCTTTCGTGCCTGATCTCCCACTTTGCATACCGCCTCAAAAGAACCACGATCATTTCGAACACAAACCATGTGGCCATCATGTAAATTCATTTTTTCAGCATCTTTAGGATGAACAATCACCATTGGTTTGCCTGATTTTTGATGATAAGGGCTATTGGCAAACATTGAATTAAGCAAAAAGTTGTTGGCTGGTGATACAAGAGACAAGGAGCCATTGTCTTTTCTCATCGTTTCTGCTGGTGGGGTGAAATGTGGGAATCTTCCATAGCCATCTTTTTCGGCACGTTCAGATTCAAATTCAAATTTACCAGATGATGTAAAGAAAGATTCTTTAAATGGATGAAACGGTTCAGGCCATTTAAGTTTTGCCCAGCCATGCTCTTTAAGATATTCAAGAGATATGCCATCCATGGCCGGATGATCACTGTCGAGTGCAGCTTGCGCAATCTCATCATCTGTCGCAAATAATTCGGGTTCTTTCAACTTCATTGTTTTCGCGAGCCGACGAAAGATTTCGGTGTGGGATAAACATTCACCAGGAGGAGAAACGGCCGTATTGTTCCAATTCACATAGAGATGGCTAAAGGAGTCATGAAAATCAGCGTGTTCAAGCTGCATTGTGCTAGGGAGAAGTATATCGGCATAATCGGCCGTGTCCGTTTGGAAGTTTTCAATGACAACCGTGAATAAATCTTCTCGCGAAAGACCTTGACGAATTCGGTGACTGTCTGGGTTTGAAATGACAGGATTCGCTGCCCACAAAATGAGGGACTTAACTGGTGGATCATTTAAGTCAAGTAAATTGGTGCCAAGTCGCGTCATTGCTAAAGAACGAACAGGCTGCTTTTGCAAATGAGTTCCCCAAAGGGCACCAAGATTAAATTTGTAGGCGGGTCCTGTCGAATAACAAAGTCCACCTCCAAGTCGTTCATAATCCCCTGTCACTGCTGGTAAACAAGAGATAACTCTGGCGGCTTGCCCACCCCCTAAATGACGCTGCATACCCATCGACAAGCGGATGCCCATTGGCTTTTTTGTGGCAATGAGTTGTGCTAAATTCTCGATACTTTCAGCGGGAAGATCGCAAATTTCCGCGACCTTGTCGAGTGTATAGTTTGGCAGGACTTGTTGTTTAAATGCGGGCCAACCTTTGGTACGGCCGTTTAAATAGGCTTCTTCTGCGGCATTCAACTCAACCAATCTTTGCATAATGCCTAGAGCAAGCGCCCCATCCGTACCGGGGCGAGGGGCAATATGCAGGTCAGCCCGCTGTGCTGTTTTTGTT
>JANQSK010000606.1 GCA_028284105.1 Anaerolineae bacterium | reverse complement strand
ATACAGTTTAAGATGAGAAAAGATTAGACCTTCTTGATGGACTGTCGTTGAGAATGGACACCAACCGCTTGATACGATGCCGCCAATGTCAGCCCAGTGTGCCATGATGGCCGTGAATGCCACCAGTTCCCCTTCAAAAAAGACAGGCGTATACACTAGCGTATCGCTAATGTGAGTGCCTGTGTCGTATGGTTCATTGGTGAGAATGACATCTCCATCCTTCAAATTTTCAGCACCGATTTGGGTAAGTCCGGCTTGAATGCTTGGGGGGATGCAAGCTAAAAATCCAGGCAGACCAGAGCCTTCCGCAATGAGTTCCCCTTGGGCATTTGTCATGGCTACACCAAAATCTTGCACTTCATAAATCAGAGGATTGTGGGCAGTTTTAACGAGCGTGGTTTGCATCTCTTTCGCAGCTGCAATGAGGGCATTCCTGATAACCTGAATGGTGATTGGATCAGGTTTTGTCATGAGGCTTTCTCCTCTAATCGCAAATTCCCGTATTCATCGACGGTGGCTTGCTGGTTCGGATGGATCAAAATCGTGCTTGTCCACTCTTCCACGATGGCTGGGCCATTAAACGAATGACCAAATTGAAGTTTTGTGCGATCAAAAACAGGTGTGGAAACGGCCGTTTCAAGCTCAGGAAAAAAAACAGAGCGTTCCCCTTTTTGTGCAGAATCTAACGAACTGTTTTTGTTATCTTGGACGGCTAATTGGGGTTTCTGAGTAACCCCTAACATGCGTAACCGCAAATTGACAATCTCAGCGCTGTGGGAGGGGAGGTTATGGGCGTATGCTTGTTCATGATATTGATCAAAGCGTGATTTTAGTGGGGAAAGATCATCTGCATCAAAGTCAGATTGCAGAACGGGCACAGTGACAGTATGTTCTTGACCCTGATAGCGACAATCTGCAAAGTAAAGGGCGCTTTGACTACTTTCTTGAGTGGTCGTTTGTAAAGCGCTCTTTAGCTGTTCAAAGGCGTCTTGCAAAGTAGTGCCTGTTTCGCCTTCCATTTTAAAGACCATCGTCTGATTCACATCCTCACGGAAGTCGGCGTTGAGTAAGCCCCATGCGGAAAAAATGGCCGGATTTTGAGGCACAACGGCTTGTTTCATTTCGAGCTCAGTGAGTAATGCGGAAACAAAAAGACCCCCACCTCCACCAAAACAGACAAACGAAAAATCTCTGGGGTCATAACCACGCTCGATTGTCATTTGTCGCATAGCCAATGCCATATTCATATTTGTTAGATGGATGATGCCATTGGCGGCTTCGATGAGCGAGAGACCTAATGGTTGTGCTATTTTTTCTTCAATTGCCTTAGCTGCGACGTTTAAATCTAATGTCATGCGTTGGCCAAGATAGTAGTTTGGATCGAGGTATCCCAATACAAGCTGGGCATCTGTGACGGTGGGTTCTTTCCCGCCTAATCCAAAACAGACAGGGCCAGGATCTGCTTGTGCGCTGTGGGGACCAATTCGGAGTCCGCCCTCAGCATCAATCCATGCGATAGAGCCACCACCAGCTCCAACCGACACAATGTCTATTGAGGGTTGCAAAATGGGGCGACGATTAATTGTTTCGCTACTTTTCTCAAGCGCACGGCCGTTTACGACGAGCGCCACATCAAAAGTTGTTCCACCGACATCTGCAGAGACAAGATTTTCAACTCCCAATGCTTGGCCAAGACCAACTGCACCAATGACGCCACCAGCAGGTCCTGATTGAATGGTGCGAATGGGAGCTGTTTTCACATTTGCGCTGCTCGTGATGCCACCTGATGATTGCATGATGTTTAGAGAGCCACCAAACTTCTGTTTGGCGAGGCGTCCTTCGAGTGCATTTAAATAACGCTCCACCTGTGGTTGAGTGTATGCATTGAGCACGGTGGTTGAGGTCCGTTCAAATTCCCGCCACTCTCGCACGATGTCACTTGACACACAAACAACACAGTCTGGATATAGCTCTTGTACCCACTGTTTCATTTGCAATTCGTGGGTGGGGTTTGCATACGCATGGAGAAAGCAGATGGCAATAGCGTCTACTTTTGCTGCTTTGAGTTGAGAAACGGCCGTTTTGGCGGCTATCTCATCCAACTCAGTGATGATATTCCCTTGCCAGTCAAGTCGCTCTGGAACTTCAAAACGTAAATAGCGTGGCACTAAAGGTTCTGGTTGTTTGTAAAATAGATTGTAAATTTCAGGCCGATTCCCTCTGCCCAATTCAAGAACATCACGGAACCCATGCGTCGTGATTAACCCGACTTTTGCTCCCCGTTCTTGAACAATCGTATTGATGACAAGCGTTGAGCCATGAACAATCGATTTGACTTCTTGTAAGTCGAGTCCAAGTTGGGAAACACCTTTAATAAACTGCTCTTCTAGCTGGCCTGAGGAAGGCACTTTTTCAATTGTGATGCTGCCCGTTTTGTCATCAAAACCGACAAAATCGACAAACGTGCCACCAACATCAACGGCTAATCTCATAAGATTGGAACTTTTATAATTGGGATGGAAGAAACCATAAGTTTAAACCCTATGATTTCTTCCATTAACTTGGTCTACTTATTCAAATCATAAACTTGAACGACAGATCCATATGCTGGACTGTAGTAGTAACCATCAAAATCTTCACTCATCAACCAAACAACAGGCATATCCATGACAAAGACGGCCGCTGCGTCATCAATGATCATTTGATTGGCCTGTTGGTAAAGTTCAACAGCACCATCAAAATCGGTTGCAGTAATTTCATCTGCTGTGAAGAGAAGATTTGTGAAATCTTCATTGTCATAGGCAGCAGTATTGAAATATTCACCAGTTGAGAATGGGCTAAAAAGTGGGTCAAATGGAGTGACATAGGTTGGGAACCAGAACAAAGCACTAATATGCATTGCGTTTTCAGGATCATTCCAGAATGATTCGAGCAGAGCGTTGGCATCGATTGAGGTTACATTGAGTGTAACACCCAAATCACGTAAGATTGGAGTCCAAATTTCTGCCACTTGTTCTTCAAAGACATCCCCTTCTGTAATCCAAATATCTAATTCAATTTCACCAACCCCAGCTTCTTCGAGAAGTTGAGCAGCCATTTCAAGGTCTTGTTGTTGGGCTACGTCAGGTGAGGCTCCCCACATCGATTGAGGCACTGCCCCACCGGCAGGTGTTCCTAGACCTGCTCGGAGTCCAGTGAGCACATCATCATAAGGGAAGCTGGCAACAACCGCTTGGCGTACAAGGACATTGTCCATTGGCGGACGAGCGTTGTTTAACATGAAAAATTGATTTTCATAAGATTCTTCGATCTTAACAGCGACACCGTCTCCACGAAGGGCATCAAGATTGTCCCAGTCTGGAGCACGAACGAGGTCGGCTTCCCCTGCACGCAACATTTGTTCTTGCACAGTCGGATCAGCAATGGCTTCCAAAATAACGGTGTCAAATTGATCGTCACTCCAGCCACCCCAATAATCTTCATGACGTTCCATGATGATGCGGGTACCTGGTTCACGGCTGGTGATTTTGTATGGACCGGTTCCAGCACTGTTTCCCTCAGCAAACCATTCTGGGCCATTTGCAAGAGCGTCTGGGCTGACCATCCATGCACCGAAAGCACTTGAGAAAACCAGGTCTAGTTTAGAAGGGAAAGCATTGGTGAATTTAATGGTGTATTCATCGACAACTTCGATTTCAGCGATTGGGCCAAACACCCAAGAGGTGGCTAATTCGCCGTCACGAACGTTTTCTACGAGGGCTTTAACCGCTTCGGCATTAAATGGCTCGCCATCGTGGAATGTCACACCTTCACGAAGTTGGAAGGTCCATTCGGTTGCATCATCGTTTGATTCCCAAGAGACGGCTAGCTCGGGAGAAATTTCGGGGTCGCTTCCAGGTGGGTTGAAGTGGGTCAGGGTTTCATAGGTTTGTCCTAAGATCATTAAACCCACACCGTCGTAATTTGAGCGTGGATCGATGTCTAGCGGATCGCGAGGCTCAAGCATTGTGAAGATTTTTGGACCGTCATCTTCTTCCATTGCTTCGTCGCTAGAGGCTTCCGTTTGGCTGTCAGAATCGGCCGTATCTCCGCTATCTTCAGCCGCACCCCCACCGCATGCGGCGAGCAT
Organism: Anaerolineae bacterium; assembly: GCA_028284105.1. Lineage (GTDB taxonomy): Bacteria > Chloroflexota > Anaerolineae > Promineifilales > Promineifilaceae > QQUD01. Next base: position 1,003 of record JANQSK010000606.1, on the reverse strand, counting down.
GAGTGCCAATAAGAGTAAAAGGGTCAATAAAAAATTTTTCATTTCTTTCTCCTTAAATTTTGTGTAGATGGTTGTCTACACATTCCAATTCCCAAGATTTCCATTGAATCTCAGATTGTAAGACAAAATTTTTAGGTTTTGTTTGGACAAACTCTCCAAAAGAAATGGATTAGAGTTTGTTTGCTAACTCTTTTAAAACAGGATGGATAAATTCACCATCCTGTGTGATTTGAGTGTCATCAATCCAAACAGACGCATCTGTACACATGGCATCAATGTGATAATCACTGGGTTGCCCATGTGGCGGGGCATCAAGCGGGCTCACTGATCCAAATCCCCAATTTAAAATGCCCCAAACGCGTTCATCAATAACAATGTGCCCAATCATTTCTCGAATGGTGGGCAAAAGGCCAAAGTTCATGTGAGCCACTTTCATAGCGTTTAAATCATTCCACCCGTTCAAGGTGTCCATAAACTTTTGAGCGTAGCGATTGCCAGTTGCTTCGACAATAATGCTGTTTTTGATTTCAAGGCGCAGGGGGGATTCCATGATTTTATCGGGATAGGTGTCATACATGGCGTCAAAGGTAATGACCCCATTGGTGCTGTTGAAACGTGGCACAATATTTACTAGTGCAGGTGGTGTGAATAAGCCGGGTTTATTAATTTCACCGCTATCAATGGCAATGATGTGATTGGGCTCCAATTCAAATTCAAGATCCGTGCCTTGCGGATTTGTAACGCGCATCTTTTTACCCGATTGAACGAGGCTTTTGATTTGCCGACAAAGTTCGATCATCAACGGTAAATCGTAGGCACCATAAATTTTTGCCATGATTTCGGTGCTTAGATCCCCAAGTAAAATGTAGCGGAGCGTTTTATTGGCTGCCATGATGTGTTCCCACGTTTCTGAGTAAAGAAAATCATTACTGTTGGCGTCGATCCAAATATCAGCATGGGAGATGGCTTGAACAAATAGGTCTGGTGAGATGGATTTATCAAC
>JANQSK010000591.1 GCA_028284105.1 Anaerolineae bacterium | reverse complement strand
CTGCTAACTTACGAACCGCAACATATTCAACGATGCGATCTTTAACTTCTTCAAGCCCGTAATGGTCTTCATCCAAAACGTCGCGAACATGATCGATGTCTAAACGATCTTCTGTTGCTTCATTCCAAGGTAAATCGGTAAGCCATTCTAAATAGGTGCGAATGACGCCGGCCTCTGCAGATTGGGGACCTTGATACTCTAATCGTTTTAATTCTTTGTGAACACGGGCTAAGACCTTTTCAGGCATCTCAGCCTCTTCGACTTTGCGTCGTAACTCATCTGCACTGCTTTCAGCATCATCACCCAATTCTTTGCGGATGGCGCGCATTTGTTCGCGTAGCAAATATTCTCGCTGGGCTTTGTCGGCACCGTCTCGAGCATCTTTTTGGATTTTGTTTCGGATTTCGGTGATGCGAAGCTCTTTTTCAAGATGATTGGTGATCATCTCTAAACGGGCTTCCCCATCCAGACAACAGATGAGATCAATTTCTACTTCAATTGGGATATTGATTAAAGTTGCGATGTAATCAGCTAGCTGTCCGCAGCTTTTCTTAGAGCGGGTGTTCGCCATGATTTGCTGATTTGCTTCGCCCAATGCTTCAGCATACTGCTCTAAATAAGCGATGGCTTTAATGAGCTGAGTTGACTCTGAATTATCAGTTAAATCTGGAAGATAGGAAAAAGTGCCTTTAATATAAGGTTCTGTATCGGTAAGCTGGTCAATTCTGACACGATGATGCAGTTCAACGAGCATTTGAACGCCCATATGTGGTGCGCGCAATACGTCACGAACCGTGGCCAGAATCCCAATGGGTGCTAAATCTTTATATTTGGGAAGCTCTACCTCAGCATCATATTGAATACTGATGAGAACACGGCCGTTTTTGTCGACTGCATCCTGCGCTGCTGCTAATGATCTTCTTCTTCCAATTGAGATGGTGGTTGTGGCCCCTGGAAAAACTGCCCCCCCGCGCAATGGAACGACAGGGATTGGTGTATCAGTTATCGTTTCATTATTCATTTTTTTGCCTCTTTATTGCGTGGCGTCATGATTTAGGCTCTTCGTAATTTTTTATCCACGTTAGATGATTGCCTGGAACTCGTTTGTGATTAATTGAACACGTTATGGCTCACTTTTCATCTTACGAATCGTTGATTAAAAATAAAATTACACCGAGCGTTACAAATACCAATGAACCCATCATATCTTCTACTTGGCAACAAGAAGATGACAAACAGAAGATGTGATTATCTTGCTAAATTTACCGATAAATTGTGAATGCTTGCATTAGAAATAGTATGGGTTCTAGGTGGGGAATTCTCAATAGTGCTAGGGTCGAATTTACGTATTTTTTGCTAGCGCAATAGTCCTGATAGACATGACGGCTAGTTTTTGGGAGGTTCGCGTCAATTTTTGAAACAATGATGCGACACGAAAAATTCTGCGGAAGTAGGGTGGTAAGTCGCTGCCTAATGTTTCTTGCTTGAATCCAAACTGTTCATAGAATCCGGCAAGCTCTACTTCACACATGAGGAAAAGCGGTTTTTTTTGCTTATCAATCAAGGCCTCGATAATGCGTTTGGCGATGCCTTGTTTTCGATAGGTCTCTTCGACAGCGATAGACGCTAACTCGATTGAGCCATCATTGTGTGGTTTAAGTTGCCCGCAGGCGATGATTTGACCGGCTTCATCTTTGATGACTAAGAAGTTTTTCCATTTGAGGCCAAATGGATTGATGCCCACTTTGCGTATCAATTGGGAGATGGCTTGCTGATCGGCAGCTGTTGCGGGGATGATTGGAAACAATGGAGCCATTTATTTTGAGGCGTGTTTTAAGCGAAACCAGGTTAAAAGAATACTGCCAATAGTGACGACCGTTGCCAGCCCCACTTTGGTGGCATCAAATAAAGACTCTTGTCGTACCCCATTAGGGCCAATTTGGATTAATGCGACAGGACGACTCATGCTAAAGCCGCCACCACCTCCTCCACCGCCAGGACTCTCGGTTGGAGATGAGGGGCCACTACCAAACCCGGCACCAAGGCTTGTCATCACTTCAGAAACTACAATGGCGGTATGACCGTGCTCAGAAATAGGATCACTCACAACC
>JANQSK010000577.1 GCA_028284105.1 Anaerolineae bacterium | reverse complement strand
CCCCAGCTGCGTGATCAGTGGCTTGAGGAGGGAACGTATCAATTTGACCCTGACTCAAATGATCCAATATTTAGTATTGATACACCTCCCCCAACGGTTTCAGGACATCTACATTTGGGCCACATTTTTTCATACAGTCAAACGGACTTTATGGCCCGCTTCTGGCGCATGAACGGTCGTTCCATCTTTTATCCGATGGGATTTGATGACAACGGCCTACCTACAGAACGACTCATTGAAAAATGGGAAGGCGTTACAGCCCAAGAAATTGGGCGAAAGGCTTTCATTGAGCGCTGTTTGGCAACAAGCGAAAAGGCGATTGATGAATATAAAACATTGTGGAAGCGTTTAGGCTTATCCATTGATTGGCAGCACACCTATCGAACTATCGATGATCATTCACAGCGCATCTCACAGCACTCATTTATTGAACTCCATCAACAAGGGCTTGCTTACCAAAAGAAGTCTCCAACCATCTGGTGCCCAGAGTGCCAAACAGCGATTGCCCAAGCTGAGCTGGATGATATGGAAAAAGAAGCTACCTTCTATACATTGGCTTTTTCGCTTCCAAATGGCGCCTCCTTACCCATTGCCACAACGCGCCCTGAGCTTTTAGCAGCCTGCGTTGCTATCTTTGTTCATCCAGAAGACGGCCGTTTCAAAGAGTACATCAACCAAACAGCCACCACACCTCTTTTTGGCAAAGAGGTTCCTATATTGACCGATCAACATGCTGATCCTAAGAAAGGATCAGGGGCCGTAATGTGTTGCACCTTTGGGGATCAAATGGACATTCAATGGTGGCAAACACACGACCTGCCATTGATTGAGATCATTGGGAAAAACGGCCGTTTAACTGAAAACGCCCACCCATTTGCATCCATGACGACAGCTAAAGCACGCCAACAAATTATTGAGGCAATCGAGGCTAATGGGCAGCTAATTGACCAAACACCAATTGAGCACACAATTCGGGTTCATGAACGGTGTGATACGGCCGTTGAGTACATCATCACCACCCAGTGGTTTTACAAACAGCTCGATTTCAAAGATGAGCTTTTAGCAGCTGGCGAGCAAATCGAATGGTATCCAAACCATATGCAAGCACGATATCGCCAGTGGGTTGAAAATCTGAGCTGGGATTGGTGTATCTCCCGTCAGCGATACTATGGTGTTCCAATTCCCATTTGGCACTGTGAAAGCTGTGGTGAGGCGATGACCCCTGAACTTGATGAGTTACCCATCAATCCATTGTTGGAGGATCCAAAACGGCCGTGTCAATGCGGCAGTAATGATTTCCGAGGCGAAAGCGATGTGATGGACACGTGGGCGACGTCATCCATGTCGCCTCAAATTGTTTCCCAATGGCTAAAAGATGAAGATTTTCATCAGAAAATGTTTCCCATAACCTTACGGCCTCAAGCTCACGAAATCATCAGAACATGGGCCTTCTACACCATCTACAAATCACTGCGTCACTTTGGAAAGCTACCCTTTAACAAGATAATGATTTCAGGTTGGGGTTTATTGCCAGAAGGACAAGGCAAAATTAGCAAAAGTCGCGGTGGTGGCCCCATTGCCCCCATGGAAATGATCGAAAGCTATTCGGCTGATGCGGTTCGATATTGGGCTTCAAGCACGAGTCTGGGTAAAGATGCCTATATCAACGAAGAACGAATTCAAGCAGGGGCTAAATTGGCTACAAAGCTATGGAATGTGGCTCGATTTGCTGGACGATTTTTACCGGCAGAACGACTTGAACGCATTCATGATATCGAAGCAAATGATTTACCAGAATTTACATTGGCTGATCGCTGGTTGCTTAGCAAGACACAGCAGCTTATTCAACGCACCACTATGCTATACGAGCAATATGATTTTGCAACCGCAAAAGCGGAAACGGAAATGTTTTTCTGGCGCATATTAGCGGATAACTATTTAGAAATGGCCAAGCTTCGACTCTATGAAGGAGGTGAAGCGGCAAAGGGAGCGCAATATTCGTTAGGCACGGCTTTACTGACAACGCTAAAACTCTTTGCTCCTATCATGCCATTCATCACGGAACGCATTTACCAAGGTTTGCTTGAGACGGATCGCTCGATTCACCACACCCAGTGGCCTACTTTTGAAAAGATATTATTGGATGAAACGGCCGTTTCCCAAGGTGAAACATTAATTGAAATTGCAACGGCCGTTCGACGACTGAAAAGTGAGCAAAACATTGGTCTTGGCACCGAATTTGAAGCGCTCAGCTTTGATCAAACCAATGCCTACCTCAAAGCAGCTGAAATTGATCTCAAGAGCATTACTCGGGCAAAAGAGATTTATTTTATTGAGAATTTAAGTGATGGCCTTGTTTTGGAGAGCGGTTTACGCACAAAGATTGAGATGGGATAGCGAATGATGATGGGATAAGCAGGTTGTTTTAAGACTACCTGTTTATCCTTCTGTTTGCTTAATCTCTTTGTCAAATATGTACCAGTCGATAGACACTTCATTCTTTCCATCGGTGGGGTGATGTTCATGAAAGGTTTCTTGCCAGCCATTCAAATCAAATTCAGGGAGATAGGTATCTCCTTCATAACGGCCGTTTACCTTCGTTAAATAGAACCGGTTGACCAGCGGCATAAACAGTTCGTAGATAGTGGTACCCCCGCCAATCATAATTTCTTCGACATCACCAGCTGCTTCAAGTGCGGCCTCGCTCGTAAGCACGACTGTTGCCCCAGGCGCTTCATAATCTGGATTGCGAGTTAAAATGATGTTGTGCCGATTCGGGAAAGGGCGAAATTTAAGCGGAATCGATTCATACGTCTTGCGACCCATAATCACAGGCTTGCCAACTGTATTTTCTCGAAACCAGCGCATATCAGCCGGCAAATGCCAAGGCATCCGGTTATCTTTACCAATCAATCGGTTTTGATCCATTGCCACAATGATTGAAAGGTGATCTACGTTTTCTGGCATTAACAAATTGCTCACGGCATCATCCCTAAATTGACTTAAATTATTCAAACTCTGCCTCATCTCAAATTTTCCTATGGCTGGTATCGTTATTTCTTCTCTATCAAGCGCAGTCAAAACAGATTCGGCATGAGATTTATATTTGCTCATTAAATGATCCAGACCCTTTCTCTTTTCTTCAAAAGCCTCAGCATTCCAAAGATGTTTTTCAGATAATGTGGGAACTCCATCAATATCTATCATTGAAGGTAAACTGATGTCTCTAAGAAAACCATAGCCACGATTATATAAATCATATAAATTGCGAAATATTTCTACAGGATCCCCTTCTTGATGAACCAGTTGATTCAACATTCGTCGGATTAACCATCTATCAAATTCAACTTCGGGAATGATATGTTGCATCAACAACTTTTCTAGTTCATATCTTGCATCTTTTTGCTGAAAATCAAACGCAATCAATGCAAGATAACCATTTCTGTCAAGCTGCTTTTCTAAGTGCTTATTCTCGTAAACCCATTTTTCAAAATGGTCAATTGATAATTTACCTCTCAAGAACTGATAAATTTGAATTTTGATGTTTTCAGGAATCATATTTAACTGGCGCCGAAGCCCAAATTATCAATTACGACATCTCTTATACAGCGATGGGGGCCTTAATTGTGGGGTGATATTGATAATCTACCAGTTCAAAATCTTCAAATGTAAAATCGAAGATGTTGGTAACATCTGGATTAATTCGCATGGTGGGCAATGGATATTCATCACGACCTAGCTGCAGATGAACTTGCTCTAAATGATTGAGATAGATGTGCGTATCACCAAAGGTGTGCACAAAATCACCCGCTTCATATCCTGTGACTTGAGCCACCATCATAAGCAAAAGTGCATAGGAAGCTATATTAAAGGGCACACCTAAGAAAACGTCGGCACTTCGTTGGTAGAGTTGGCACGATAAACGGCCGTTTGCAACATAAAATTGGAAAAAGGTGTGGCATGGCGGCAGCGCCATGTTTTCGAGTTCACCCACATTCCATGCAGAAACGATGTGTCGGCGAGAATTTGGATTTTGTTTAAGACTTTCGATCAGCTCAGAAATTTGGTCAATGATACGGCCGTCTTTGGTTGGCCATGAACGCCATTGCGCACCATAAACAGGACCAAGCTCCCCATTCTCATCCGCCCACTCGTTCCAAATGCGCACCTTGTTTTCTTGTAAATAGCGTACATTGGTATCACCACTTAAAAACCAAAGCAGCTCATGAATGACAGAATGCATGTGCAATCGTTTGGTCGTGATGGCGGGAAATCCATCCGCTAAGTCAAACCGCATCTGATGCCCGAACACACTGATCGTACCAGTACCCGTCCGATCTCCCTTTTGAACGCCTTCATCCAACACTCTTTTTAATAATTGGTGATATTGCTCCATTTTCTTCCCTTTTCCACTACGCTAAAGTTTTGTTGTAGTATACCACATGTCGCCTAATCAAAAGAATAAATAATATCTGGTTTCATGGATCTAAAGTTTTGAATCGTATAGCATATTTCGTAAAGGTTGACCTCATTATTTGCTAATTTATCACTTGGTCTTCGAGCTTTTCCTTGTCAACAATAAAACCTCACGCTAACATCCAACTATGAGCAATTTACCTGCCCGATTAGAAGAAATAATTGATGATTTTTCCTACTGCGAAGGGGAAGAAAAAATAGAATATCTACTTGAGTTTGCTGAAGGTTTGCCCGATTTACCCGATTGGTTGGAAGGTAAACAGGATGAGATGGATCAGGTTCATGAATGTATCACCCCCATTTTCATCTATGCGGAAAAGAAAGCAGACGACACGTTTATTTATCATTTTGATGTGCCAAAGGAATCACCCACCGTTCGTGGCTATGCATCTATCATGAAAGAGGGGTTTGATGGGACAACGGCTGAAGAAATTACGGCCGTTCCGCATGAATTCTATCTAAGAATGGGGCTTCAAGCTGTAATTACGGGGCAGCGCCTCAATGGGATTAGTGCCATCTTGGCTCACATGAAAAATTTAGCCGTCAGTGCATAATTGCGCATGGGTTTCTGCAGGTAAAGAAACCCATGCGTCTATAATTTAACGTTGCTCCTGAACGCGGAAGCTTCCTGAACCAATATCTACAAAGAGTTCGATTCCATCCCCACTCCGTGAATAGCCCTCAGTTTCCCAAACACCATCATCGTTACGTTCTCCTTCAACCAAAGTAAAACGATCATCTAGATTCACGCCACCAGAACCACTATCAATATCGATTCTGGCCTCTACACCTTCTGGAATGATGAGTCGGAAACTACCTGAGCCCCCATCTAAAGTGGCTGAAACACGGCCGTTATCTGGAAATGTAACGTTCGTTGCACCAGAACCCACGTCCAAATCAAATTCATAATCGCCATCGGGCAGTGAAATAGCGCTTGCGCCAGAGCCAATATCGATATTCAAATCAGTGAGAGTCAAGCCGCTCAAATCAAAATCAACGGCCCCAGAACCTGAATCAATATTGAGATCAATTGGGGTGCGAGGGTTCAAGCCAATCTGCCAGCGTCGATCCTCGTCATTGTCCCAACTATCCCACCAATTAATTGGACTAAAGCTATTGGTATCTAACACAACTTTAGCGCCACCATCATTTGTTTCTTCCGTTTCAAAAATCAAACGATCGAAGAAAAAGACTTCACCATTGATCAAATCACCGCTTGGTTCAAGGGCATTTATTTCACCCCCCATGCTGTTAAAATGAAGCTCAATTTCCGCTTCAGAAATATCTTGCGGATCAAATGAAATGGTTTCGCTCATCATTGCTGGGGGAGAGGTTTGGATCCCCAAACGGGCCAATAATGCATTATCTTCACTAAAGAAAAGCACAAAGACTGCAATAGAAATGGCCGTAATCGTCAAAAGAAACGAAAGCACACCGCGAATAGGCCTAGGCCCATTTTGAGCGACCAAATTCAAACCCGCAAAAATGAGCACCAAAGGCCACAATTGGAACAAAGCTGCCCAATTAGGGTCTGGAAGTCGCCCCATATTTCTGAGCAAAAAGAACACACCGAAAATAACAAGCAAAAACGGAAAGGATGAAAAACTTCCACCCGATCCAGAATCCTGTCTTGACATATCTAACTCCTTCAAAATACAGACTGTCTGCTATACGGATTCTATGTCAATTTAGTTGTGAATGAGAAGTTTAGAGGATGGAGATTGAAAGATTTAAGAAGTGGACATTAAGTAATTGGGTAATTTGAAGCATAATCACTTCATTACCCAATTACTTAGTTTTAAAAATTAGCCTTTCACAATATTTACCAAACGGCCTTTAACCACAATTACTTTGCGGGGTGGATTGTCACCCAAATGTTTTTGCACGTTTTCTGATGCCAAAGCCAATGCTTCCAATGCTTCGTCGCTTTGACCCGCATCTGTTTCAATCTTATCGCGTACTTTACCGTTGACCTGAACCACCAAGGTGATACTGTCATCTTTAGCAGTTTCTTCATTCCAGGCTGGCCACTCTTGCGTGTGAATTGAATACGGCCGTCCGCGGTTTGCCCAGCATTCTTCAGTGATATGGGGAGCAATTGGGGCCAAACACAACAACAAACTATCAATTGCTTCATGCCACGCTTCAGCGGACACATTGTTGTTACGAGCCGCTTCATTCAGCACATTTCGCAACTCCATCATGGCAGCAATGGCTGTATTAAAGGCAAATCCTTCATAATCATTCGTCACTTTACGAATCGTTTGATGCGTTTTACGCTGCAAATTACGATCGGCTTTTGCATCAACTTCACCTGCTTCATAAACCAAGTGAGCCACTTCCCAAACATCGCTCAACAAACGTTGAGGGCCTTTGATGCCATCATAGTTCCAAGGGCCACCTTGATCCCACTTTGAAAAGAACATCAAATAGGTGCGAACAGTATCGGCCCCAAACTCTTGAACCAAATTATCTGGCGCAACCACGTTACCACGTGATTTAGACATCTTTTCATTGTCTTCACCCAACACCATACCTTGGTTGTACAAGGCACGCATCGGTTCACCCTCTTTCACCAAGCCCATCTCGCGCATTGCCATCGTGAAAAAGCGCGTGTAGATCAAGTGCATCGTCGCGTGCTCAATCCCACCAGTATATTGATCAACTGGCAGCCAATAGGCACCTTCTTCAGGATCAAATGGATTTTCATCATCATTAGGGCTCAAATAGCGATATTGATACCAGCTAGAGCACATAAATGTGTCCATCGTATCCGTTTCACGAATGGCAGGTTCATCACAGGTTGGACAAGTTGTGTGAATAAAGCCTTCATGCAATTTCAATGGGCTTTCACCCGTAGGGGTAAATTCCACATCTTCTGGCAACATCACCGGCAATTGATCATCCGGCACCGGAACGGCACCGCAAGTCTCACAATAAACAATCGGAATAGGTGCACCCCAATACCGTTGACGGCTAATCAACCAGTCACGCAACCGATAATTGACGGCTCCTGTACCTGCCCCTTTTTCTTCTAACCAGGCAATAACCTGATCGATTGCTTCGGCAACAGGTGTGCCGGTGAATTGCCCAGAATTGACCAATGTCCCTTCCGTTTTAGAAGAGTAAGCTTCGGTCAACGGGCCATCGT
>JANQSK010000571.1 GCA_028284105.1 Anaerolineae bacterium | reverse complement strand
CTCGACTGTTGATTGCAAAACCGTTTTGGTAATATCGGCAACCAAATCTTGAGAAACATTAGGTGGTGGAGCATAAACACCCATACCGCCGGTGTTAGGGCCTTCATCATCATCGAAGACCCGTTTGTGATCTCGGGCGGGCAACATGGGAATAACGGTTTTACCATCTGAGAAGGCCAGAATGGACACTTCAGGGCCATAAAGCCTTTCCTCGATGACGACTTCGTTTCCAGACTCACCAAATTTTCTATCAACCAAAATTTCTTTTAATGCGTCGATCGCTTCGCTTCGCGTATCGCAGACAATGACCCCTTTTCCCGCAGCTAAACCGCTGGCTTTAATGACCCTACCGTGGGTCTCTGATTCATTGTCAAGAATAAAAGATTGTGCCGTTTCAAAGTCAGTAAATGTCTGTGAGCAAGCCGTAGGAATACTCACTTGAGACATAAACGCTTTTGCAAACGCTTTTGAAGATTCAAGCTGTGCCGCTGCTTGGGTTGGGCCAAAAATGGTTAATCCTTCGGCTTGAAATTGGTCAACGATACCCATGGAAAGGGGGATTTCTGGCCCCACGACGGTTAAATCGATGCTTTTTTCTTTTGCGAAGTTGAGTAATCCTTCAATATCGCTGTCTTTAATGTTGACATTGGTGCAAGAAACGGCCGTTCCTGCATTTCCAGGGGCGACAAAAATTTGGTCGACATGCTCGGACTGACCAATTTTCCAAGCCAGCGCATGTTCACGACCACCACCACCAACAATTAGGATGTTTTTTTTATGCATGAAATGTTCTACTTTTGTAAATGGTTACAGTTAACAAGTTCCAGGTTTGCAATCAATCTCCCCACGACTCTTCAAAAACAAGCTTTTCTTGATTCCGGTTATCCTCAAAGAGCCAATCGGGAATTTCAAGCGGGTATTCACCTGAGAAGCAAGCGGTACAGTACCCCGTTTTTTCTTTTTGTTCTTCTTTAATGGCTTCTACCATGCCATCATGGCTAAGGTAGGCCAAGCTGTCAGCACCAATGCGACGGCGGATGCCTTCGATATCGAGTTGGCCTGCAATGAGTTCCTTTTTTGTAGCCATATCGATGCCCATAAAACAAGGATTCGCAACTGGAGGGGAAGAAACGCGAACGTGCACTTCTTTGGCACCGCCTTCACGTATCAATTGAACAAGAGGTCCAGCGGTATTCCCGCGCACTATCGAATCATCAATAAGGACGACTCGTTTGCCTTCGAGATTGGCGTGGAGCGGGTTGTATTTAAGACGCACACCCTCTTTGCGAAGATCATCATCTGGTTGAATAAAGGTGCGACCAATGTAGCGATTCTTGGTTAGCCCTTCGGTAAAATGGAGACCTGATTCAAGGGCATATCCAATCGCTGCTGGCGTCGCTGAGTCGGGTACACCAACCACAACATCCGCATCGATTGGGGATTCTTTGGCAAGCTGTCGTCCTAACCGTTGGCGAACATCGTGAATGATTTGTCCCTCAAAGAATGAGTCAGGGCGTGCGAAGTAAACATATTCGAAAATACAGAGGCTTTTCTTTTCAGAAGGAACCCCTTCAAATGAGGTAAGCCCATACTTGTTGATGCGAATAATTTCACCTGGCTCAACTTCACGCATAAATTCAGCTCCGATAGTGTGAAGGGCACATGTTTCGGATGCCACGACATAGCCACCATCTCCCAAAATACCAAGACACAACGGCCGTAAACCCAATGGGTCACGCATCGCATAAACACCATCTCGCGTCAACATCGTGAGAGAATAAGCCCCTTTTGCGACCTTCATGAATGAGCGGATACGAGCTACCCAGCGGTCTTTTTCTTTGTTGCCGTTTTCAGGTGCCCAGACTTCAGCTGGGGAGGCTAACATTTGGGTGATGACTTCGCTATCGCTTGTTGAGGATAAGCCAACACCACGCTTCAGTAGCTGATAACGTAGATGGAGTGCGTTGGTCAGGTTCCCATTGTGCGCGATACCAAGTGGGCCATAAATCGTTTCGATAAGATATGGTTGCGCGTTGCGAATGTGCGAGCTGCCGGTCGTCGAATACCGATTTTGCCCAATGCCCATGTGACCTACAAGCGGCGTTAGATTGTCTTCATTAAACACTTGAGAAACGAGCCCCATTCCCTTGTGAGAGTAGGCTGATGTGCCATCGTATGTGGTGATGCCTGCGCTTTCTTGCCCTCTGTGTTGCAGAGCATACAGGCCAAAAAAGGTTAAGCGCGCTGCTTCGCGCCCTGGAGCGTAAACGCCAAACACACCACACTCGTCATGCATTTTGTCATCTTCTAAAAAGTTGATGTTGTTCATAGAGTCTCTCTTGCCTGTACCACTATCTCCCGAGCAGTGGTGGCGCTATTTGCGAGCGCGGTGATGTGGCCCATTTTACGTCCGTTTCGCGCTTCCTTTTTGCCATATAAATGTAAATGGACGGCTGGATCTTGTAATACGGCCGTCCATTTGGGTTCAATTTTACCCCCATTTTTAAACCAAACATCCCCCAAAATATTTGCCATTGCAGCAGGCTGATGAAATGATGAATCTCCCAGAGGTAAGCCGCAAATGGCGCGAAGCTGTTGCCCGAATTGACTCGTGTGGCACGCTTCAATGGTAAGATGGCCCGAGTTGTGAGGTCGGGGGGCAATCTCATTTAAAAGCAGATTGC
>JANQSK010000529.1 GCA_028284105.1 Anaerolineae bacterium | reverse complement strand
TGTAAGAGCGTTCGGAGCAACCCAAACTCTTTTTCAGTCAAATCTACAGTCCGTCCATCACAACTCACACAGCGTTCAATTAAATCAACTGAAAGATATCCATCCTGATATGTATGCTGTGTTTGAAGCATGGGTGAAATACGAAGGTTTGACCGAATGATTGCCAAAAACTCTTTTTGGTTAAATGGTTTGACAACAAAATCATTTGCTCCCAAATCCAAACCACGAACCTTATCATCTAAAGTGACATGGGCAGCGGTTAAAAAGACAATTGGAACTTGAGAAACCTCACGAATCTTTTCACAAACTTCCCATCCATCCATATCTGGCATACTGATATCCAATATGACCAAATCAGGTTGAGCTTCATGAAACTGCATGAGTCCTTGAACGCCACTTTCAACCAATATAGATTCATATCCAGCTTGGGAAAGAATAAGGTCCAAAATATTTAAAATTTGCTTGCTATCATCAACTGCTAAAATCTTCTGAGTCATTCAACAACAACTCCTATCCAAGGGTTCTATTTACCTATTTGACACCTATTGGAAAAGATTGACACACTTCCTAAGTTTAACTTTTGCCAATTGTCGTTTTCCAAACTTTTGCCTAAGTAATACTTAATAAAAGATCAAACTTATGGAAATCATAAAAAGTTCTGAGAAAATCAATTGATCAATGATAGGCTTAAAACTTTCCATTTCACGATCTGATCAACATAAACATAATTTTTTAACCATGCAATCAATCTTACAATAAGACGCTTGTCACAGCAGAAAAATTATTCACGGAGAAATAATGACTATTCAAGGCCATGCAACACCAAATGGAACCATAGCTTTTTCAAAAAAGGCTGAAACTGATCATTTTTCTTATTCACCATCATCCGACTTAACAATAAGCCAAGTCGGGTTTGGGTGCTATCGAATTTCTACAGGTATTGATGCGCATGTCGAGTCATTACAATTCGCTTTGACCCATGGTATCAATTTGATTGATACAAGCAGCAACTATACAGATGGAAATTCCGAGAAACTCATTGGTGATCTAATTTCCCGATTGTGTGATGAAAATTTGCTACAGCGAAATGAAATCGTGGTGGTTTCGAAGGTGGGATATTTACAAGGACAAAATTATGAAATGGCGAGGCAGAGACGCCGACAAGGACAGCCGTTTCCTAATTTAGTCAAATACAGTCAGGGATTAGATCATTGTATCCATCCAGAGTTTATTGTGGATCAACTCAATCGCAGTCTAAATCGATTGCAGATGGAAACCATTGATGTTTACCTTCTCCATAACCCTGAATATTATCTAAGCTGGGCAAAAGTTGCCAACATTCCTATAGAACAGGCTCAAAATGAATATAATAAGCGTATCAAATTAGCATTCGAATATATGGAAACGGCCGTTTCTGATGGCAAAATTCAATGGTATGGCATCAGCTCCAACACATTTCCAAATTCTTCAGATGAGTATGCCTTCACCTCACTGGCCAAAGTGTTAGAAATTGCAGAATCTATTTCTCCAGATCATCATTTTAAATTTATCCAACTACCACTTAACCTGTTTGAAACAGGTGGCCTTACCGAACTTAATATGCCTGATAAATCGAGCACGGTTGCCTATGCTGAGGCGAACAAACTGACCGTGCTTGTCAATCGTCCTCTGAACGCTTTTCACAAAGATCAGCTTATTCGATTAGCAGATGTTCTCCCCCCAAGCTACCCGACAACAATTGAAGAAGTGTCAACCGCGGTTGACAGTTTAGTCACTGAGGAAGAGCAATTTTCGAATCATTGGCTACCCCTCCTAGAGGAAGACCCACCAACGAATCGTCAACTCTTAGAATATTTATCATTAGGACAAATGCTTGATGGCAAGTGGCAGGGGTTTGGCAACTTCCCGAATTGGCAAGAGCTTCAAAGCCGTTACTTCATTCCCAGAGCAGAATCAGCCATTAACTTTCTGTCTCAACACGAAAAGGGTAGTGAGGAGTTTATTGAGTGGCTAAATACCTATATTGACCAGTTCAACAACACCCTGTTGGCAGTTGGGGCATTTTATCAAGAACGCAGTGCACAAGAGTCCAAACAAATCATGGATACGGCCGTCTCTATTTCACCCGAGTGGCAAGCCCAATCATTAAGCCAAACGGCCGTTCGAGCGTTGCGGAGCACCAAAGGTGTCCATTGCACGCTTGTTGGCATGCGTCAAAAGGCATATGTTGAAGATATTTTGGCAGAATTAGCAAATCCGGTAGACATTGCTGATAGAGAAGTAGCTTGGGAACAGTTAAAAGAGGTGCTGACTATCCCTTTGGAATAATCTCTCGATCTAAAAACCAACGTCCCCCACGCTTTTTAAGCCCTTTTGGTGCCCGATCATAGTAGAGATCAAAAATACGGCCGTTTTCAAGCTTAATTCGAAAATAATAGCGCCCTACTCCCCACGAGCCCTTCCTTGATGCCTTGGCCAAATTGGAAGGCCGCATATTCACTGAAGAACGCCCCCGCCGATCATAATTACGCCACTCAGTCAGCAATGATTCAATTGATAAGGTTTCATTACCCCAAACGAGGCGGTTTGGGCAGTGTGGTTTTTTAGAAAAGAGGGGTGCTTCATCAAACTCCACATCGACCTCTTCTCCTATAAATCGCACATCCCAATCTTCATGATTTACATGCATAACCTTATTCTACCGGATCCATGATAATGAGGTGCTTGCACCGACATCTAATATTTTTTCAAGCCCTGAGCCGTCTGGATTCATCAAATAGAGTCCATTAAATGTAGCAAATGCAATATATTGCCCATCTGGTGAAAAGTCACCAAAGATACCTGTTTCATCAATGGTTGTAAGCCGTTCAAAATCACCCCCGCTCGTTGGTATTCGATACCAGTCTGAAGGGATGTTGTGTGCTGAGGCAGTTTGTATCCCGAATAAGCGATGCCACCAATGAACGGCAGTTTCTCGGTTTTCTGCAGCTGTAAAATAAAGCCAGCGTCCATCAGGAGAAAAAAGCGGCACATCGACGACTTCGAAGGCCTCTTCAGGAACAAGCATTTGTGCCTCTGTGCCATCCGGATTTGCAATCCAAAGTGAATTGCCCAAGGATTGAGGATCTACAGTGACATATGAAATTTGTTCAAAATCAGGGGATACAGCCGGCCATATTCCATCGGGCACGATCTGAACCATCTGGCCCGTTTCAACTTCAAAACGTTCAAGGAAAATTTCAAATTGCGTACTGTCTTCACTGTTCGGAATAACACGCGAATAGTAAATGTATTCGTTTTGTGGGGACCACACGGGATTAAATACAAGCCCTTCGGGATGTTCTTTATCGATGTAAAGAGCAGGAACGGCCGTTGGATCAGGCGCTGTCAAATAAATATCCGTATATCCAAACTGGATTTGTCCTTCTGGTGGCGGTGATGCATAAGCCATCAGAAGCTGAGCAGAATCAGACAAAATATCAATCTGTGATACCCACCCATTTTCAGGAGCTGAAAATAAGCGTGTCACCTCTTGAGATTCCACATCATATTCAGACACAAATTGATCCCCAACATCAATCTCAATAAAGATCAACTTACCGGATGGTGAAGTAGGTCCTTCAGGAACTAAGATTGTTTCTGAAGTGTCAATACCATCATCTAAACCCAAGTTACCCTGTGGGGTTTGGCAACCAAGCATAAAAACGACTAGGGTCAAGAGCATCGCTTTTTTCATCATGCTTGACCTTCTCGCCGAAATGTATGGCAATAGAGTGTCAGGCCATAGCTTTCATAAAAATCGATGGCTTGCTGATTGGTCGCTAGAACGTCAAGCCTCACTTCTTTCCCTTTCCAGACGGTATCAAATAACTTATCCAGCAACTTTGTAGCAATGCCCAAACGCCTAAATTTTTCTAAAACAAAGAGTTGCCTCAAATAGAATCCTTTTGGTATTGATTTATACAAGGCATAACCAGCTATTTGTTCATCTTTTAAACAAACGTAACAGACATATTCATGCTTTAACCACATCGCCATACGCTGCCTCAATGCAGGAATGCCCATCGGGTTCTCATGCCCTTCATCTTGAATGAGTAAGTGATTTAATTGACCTAATTTGGGAACATCTTGGGATGTTGCTTCTCTGATAACCAATTTTTCCATACTTGATTGTACGAAAGCAATCGGGGTTTGAAAACTTACTTGACTGGAAAAAGTGGCATTTGGCGCAACGGCCGTTTCCCATCTAGCAGCACATAGGATTCGAGTCGCTTTGTAGGCACCCCAATTTTCCGAAGGTCACTAAGTTCTTGTATCTTTCCCTGACGTCGCGCATTGAGGATTCGTTTAACCCCAATTGGCCCTACCCCAGGCACACGAATAAGCTGTGAGCGTTGTGCTCTGTTCACTTCTACTGGATTTTCAAGTAAATGCGTATTTGCCCACGCCATTTTGGGATCTTCATCAAGTGGCAAATTCCCGTTTTGGTCAAAAGGCATCTCTTCCATATCGAAGCCATAATCACGAAATAAAAATGACGTTTGATAGAGTCGATGCTGCCTCATAGGGTGGTCTGCAGGCAAATTTTCCATCGGTGTATCTCTGATCGGGCTAAAAGCGGAGTAGTAGATTCTTTGCAGCTTGCATTTTTTTATGAGTAGCTCACTAATAATTAGAAGTTCGAGATCAGACTCGCCAACGCCACCCACAACAAATTGAGTGACACTTGACGGCCAACGCACGTTCCAAGAATTGACCGGCTGTTCATTTTTTCTTATTTGCTCAATCCACTCGAGAGGTTTTATCAATTCTTCAACAAATTGCTTCTTTGGGGCAAGTAATGCTAATCGTTTGTCATTAGGTGCTTCAAGATTCACGGATAGACGATTTGCGAGTTCCATTGACCGTCGAACTTGGTCTTTTTCAGCTCCAGGCATCACTTTTAGGTGCAAATATCCCTTATATTGATACTTTTTTCGCAAAATTTCGGCCGTGTCTATCAGCTTATCTTGAGTCGTCACCCCACCTTTAATAATGCCAGAACTCAAGAATAATCCCTTGACCATGCCAGCCCGGTGCATATCCATAAAGGTCTTCGCCATCTCATCAGGTTTAAACGTTTGTCGCCGGTACGAACGCCCAGCTCTAAACGGACAATAGTAACAATCTCGCTCACAGGCGGTTGTTAACATTGTTTTGAGTGCGGGCAATGTTTTTCCCCCTGGCATAATCAAATGGGAGATACCAATTGATTTCATATCGTTTTTAGGGGGGTTCGGTGGGGATTTGGGAATGAGTTGGCCACAAGGGGCAACTTCTTGAGCTAATGGCAGCTGCTTAGCCGGTTCGCCATCTGGCTCGAGGTTCATATGGGTGGCTACATCTTGAAGCTTAGTTAGAACATCCACTCACCCATTATAGAACATTTGTTCAGTCTAATGCAAGAAAATTTTCGCTCTCATTAATCAAAAAAAGCACCCTGACAATTTATTTCCATCAAGGTGCTTTCAGCTGTTTTTGAATGAACTTCTAAAATTAATTCAACGGCCGTTTCATCCCATTCAATTGGATATCTGAAGGGGGTGCATACATCAGCGTCACCCCATTCTGACCAAGCATATGGATACGTTCGAGTTCAATCAGTCGCTGCATATCATTTTCAGAAAATTGACTAACCACTGATTGCAATCGAGACAGCGCCCGTGCTTCATTTTCAGCTTGTAATTGGCGTTTTAACGCATCAGCTAGCGCATCTGTGACCTGTGGAGGCATATCGATCGCCCCGATCATCACGCGTGAAATCTCAAATCCAGCTGCAGCGAGTCGTTCAGCGACCTGTTGCCGAACCTGACGCTCTAATTTTCGTTGCATCCCAGGCTGTGTGAGTGCTTCGATACTATATTCGCTAATAATGTGTCGCAAAATATTATTGGCATGCTTTTGTACAATTTTGCCTGACTTACTGGGCAAATTCCTTGCTAATTTAGGGCGACTATCAGGTGCAATTCGGAATGGGTTCAAATTATATGAAATGGTCCAATCGATGGAGAGTGGCAACCCGCCAATGGTTTGAATGCTGTCACAACGGCCGTTAACTGAGCCGGGGTCAACTGGAATCAAGGCTCCTAATTTTTCCGAAAATGGCTTGATAAAATGGTCACCTGGGGTCAAAAATCGAGCATACTCTTGCCCACCGTGTTTGTAAACAACCCCTGTGTGCATTTCTGGAACAAATACGGCCGTGTTTTGCCAAACCGTTAATCCCACTAAAAAGAGAACACCTGCAATTGCAGCTAACAACATGACATTTCCCCCTGCAAATCCACTGAGTACAATGATAAATCCGATAATGAAAGATGCTTTTAATAACATGGCCCACCTCTATTGAAAAATAAGTTCGTAATTTAAATGTTGGTCAACGGAAGCTATTTTTTTACTTCCGACTTAAGCGAAACGAAGTTCCTGTTTTAAATAAAATGACAGCTTCAAATTTCGTTTCCTCGAGGTTCCAAAGCTTTTGCTAACATGTTTTTCAATTTAGAAACTTCGGAACACTTAAAATTTTTAATTGAGAAATTAAATAGTGTATACAAAACACTATGTAGCTATATTAGTGTATTTTATACACTTTGTCAAGGCCTAAAAAAAGGACAGCCGATTTAATACAATCAGCTGTCCTTTCACCACCGTTACGACTTGTTCGAATTACGGTAACCGTTCCAATACAGAATCAAACCAATTATTGGGGATACGACACTGCAAAATACCAGTTTGGACCTCTTTGATGTAAGAAACGCCAATCCACCTCGAACAACGAGGAAGAGGGGGGACTTCCATCAGAGCGATAGATATATCCAGTAAATTGATCGGTAGATTCATAGTCTGCAAAAAATAAAACCGTCAACACATCATCAGAGCGATCAATACGGATGAGGTCGCCATTTGAAGATAGGTAGCGGTAGCTTTCTGGCAACATCGCATACCCATCTGAAGCCGGCACAATTTCATTGTTTTTAATATCATCCACAACCAATTCAAAGCCATACGCCATCGAGGTAAAACGGGCATTTTCCCACATCCTGTCAAATGCAACAGTATGCACAATGAGCAAAGTACCAATATTGACGAGAAGAGGAATTGCAACCAACTTGACGCCAAACTGGTAATTCACCGCTAGAAAAAGGATGGAGCCAACAATCATCATCAGCAAAATGAGCTCCATCACCAAAATCAATGGGCGTGTCCATGGGGGTTGGATTGTTTGATGTAATATTTGTGTAACGGCCGTTATGCCCACAAAAATGCCACCAAACCAAACTGATAAGATGCCAAAAGAGGGAAGTTCTTTTTGAAGATACCTTTCATCTTCTACTGAAAGTTGAACCATGTCTTCCTCCAACAGGTCAACGTCATCAACATCGTGCTCTCCAACACTAACGGTTGATGATTAGGCCACATCAAGATCAATATCCTCTTGACACTAGAATGACGAACAAATGATCTTAACTGTCTGTTTTGTCGCTACTACTAACTCGCCACTATCTGTCAGACAAAACAATAAGGCTATATTGGGCTACTTTGTGAGGTGGGTTCGGTCTAAACTGTGAGGAAACCTCAAAAATCTTCGTTTGTTATAACCTGTGGCTCTACGGAAACAGAAAGCGTTTGAAAAATCTATCAAGCTATTTCTTTCTGCTTACCAACATACCTTCTCCGAATGTTCTGAAACAGAACAAAAAGACAAAATACAAAAACGGCCGCTGCTAAATCAACACCTAAATCTTTTAGCTCTCCGATGTTGATCGGGCGGCGCTTGAATGTTGCTAACTGTAAAAACTCTTGAATCCAGGCTAAGTTCAGCATGACACTCAGGTACAGAATCGGATAGCTGAGTAACTTAGGGAAATATAGCAATACGGCCGTTCCAATAAAACTAAATAGCGCAAAATGTCCGACGATGTGTGCCCACTCCGATTCAAAGACTTGATACACAATAAATCGAAAGAGGGTTGACTTCTCAGCTAGCACACCGTATGGAAATAAGGCAAAGCCAACGATACTAAAAATGAAAACAAACAATAATTTTTTAAAGTGATGCCTGATTAAGGAGTCAGGCTGGGGCTTCAGTGAATGGTCTGAAAGATTCATTTTTATCTCCGCAAAATTGTTTTACAGTAACAATACAGGTCTGCGAAAATGAAAACGACCTTTCAAACCTACAACAATTAACACTTATGTGATGGTAAGATATAAAAATAATGCGCATAAAACCACCATTTAAAACAGTCTCATTGCGCACTTGGGTGCTTGACGAAATGGCGTAAAATGAGTCCTGATCGTGAACGTTGGGCAGTAAATTCAATATTTTAAGGGGGTATTTGGGTGGAAATTGTCATTAATCGGCCGTTTCTTATTAGCCAACTACCAAATCAAACATCATGAAATTACTAATCGTCGAAGACAATATGAAATTAAGACCCGCCCTCAAAGCTGGTTTTGATGCAATCCAAACTATCGAAGTTGTGAATGAATTTGATACTGGGGAAGCTGCTATTGAATACTGCATTGAAGAGCCGCCTGAGGTCATCCTGATGGATGTTCAGCTGGCAGGTCAGCTCAATGGCATTGAAACGGCCGTTGCTATTCGCCGTGAATTGCCCAGAATGCCGGTTGTGTTTTACTCAATCCAGGATGACGATAACTACTATCGTGATTTTCGTCGGGCGGGTATCCTCAGTCACTATGCCTATGTACGTAAATCAAACTACCTTTTGCCCCAATTAATTGTCCCTTTGCTACAAGATGCAGTAAACGGCCGTTCTTTCATCGATGCCGACATCGAGACGCGCGTGCAAGAGGTTCGTCATAAAGATGAACACGCGCCAATGGATCTCCTAGAACCCAACGAAAAAGAGGTTGCCTGCATGTTGGCAATCGGCATGAGCAATGAGCACATCGCTAGCCGCATGGGTTTCCGAGATAAACGCACTATTAGTCGTATCAATGGTCAGATCTACACTGCTTGGGGGCTAAACCAAACCACTACTGATGAGAAAGTAGCTCGCACCCGTGTTGCCATCATTGTCCACGCTGGGCAACTCATTCACTGGGATGAAGACGGCAATCCACACGTCATGGATGAGCGAGGCGAATGGGTCAGCTGGTCCTTGTAATTTTTAAGCTATATTGTTTCCATTTGGCAGAGATTAACTATTTCCCCTAAGATAACAACAGGATTATTAAAAGAAATAATAGGCCGTTCTAGACCGTACGAATGGGTTTGAAATCTATTATCATTTTGCAACCATTTTCATTTATGGGGTAATCTTTGCTATCCTAGTCCAAACAAAAAAGTCCTTATGGGGATCATTGTTCCCACACTGGAGTAATGACTTTAACTTATTTGCAGTTTCGTGATTACCTAGCCAATGACAAATAGCATCTTTCTTAATTGGGCCAGCATGGCCGTCTCTATATTTAATACCATCCTTCTACTTTGGTTAGGGGCCACTGTTATTCTCAATGCAGAACATCGTAATTGGGGAGTTTACTTAGCAACAGGGGGGCTCATGTTGGGTGGTGCCTTCTTCGTCAGCCATTCAGCTATCTTGGGTCTTGGCGTCAATCAGCTTACCGTTCGCAATATGACATTCTGGTGGACAATTGGACTCATTCCAACGACCCTCCTTCCCTTTGCTTGGTACGTTATTATCCTTTGGTTTTCAGGTTTTTGGGTCACTAACCCAGCTCTCAGGCGAAGGCATCGATTGTTTTTCTTTTTAATTTCAATCATGCTGGTTGGGGGACTTTTAAGTCTCTTTGCTGGCGTTTTAATGATCGCCTCTCCTCCTGGTGACTTCATTGTTATCCGAAGAACGATTCGTTACTCACTATTTGGGGTGCCCGTTTTAGCGATTGGCTATTCCATATATGTTTTGGCCTGTTTTGGATTGTCAGTAGATGCCTTGCGACAACCTGCTCCCTCAAATCGAATTATGGGCAGCCGAGCTCGTCAAAGAGCACACCCTTGGTTAGTAAGAGCGGCCGTTTCTTTATTGGTGGTTAGTTTGCTGGTAACAGGAGTGATGCTGTGGATTGTTGAAGATACGTTCCGACGTTCCTTTGTGGATATCTACGCGGAATCCCAAGAGCTCATCATCACAATTGATCTCATCATCTCGTCTGTTATTGCCGTTGCTATTTTTATGTTGGGCCAGGCGGTTGTCTCTTATGAGGTCTTTACGGGTAAAACGCTACCTCGTGGGGGATTGTTCAAACATTGGCAGCGCGTGGTTATCTTGGCCATCAGCTATGGGTTTGTCATTGGCGCTGTCCGCGGTTTACGTTTTAGAAATATCTACGGCCTTCTCCTAGCTACAATCTTAATGACGGTGTTTTTTGCCTTAGTAAGTTGGCGATCGTATGTAGAACGTGATCGGTTTATGGACAATTTACGGCCGTTTATCCTCAGTCATCACCTCTATGAACAACTCTTAACCAGCTCATCACCTCAAGAAGTGAATATTGCAGGTCCTTTCACCGTATTATGTGAGGAAGTTCTTGAGGCAAAAGTGGCTTACCTAGCCGCATTGGGTCCAATGTCAGCCTTAACGGGTCCACCGATTGCCTACCCGGATAATCTCACGCCCAAACTACCTCCGCTTAATTCATTGATGAGTCAATTCACATCACCAAACATCTTCCCGGTTCCTGTCTCAGAGCAAACATATTCAGGAGCAACTTGGGCCATTTCGCTCTGGAGTGAACGAGGTCTCATTGGTGTGCTGCTTCTTGGTGAGAAGCGGGCTGGTGGGGTTTATACACAGGAAGAGATGGAAATCGCCCGAGCAGTAGGTGAGCGCTTAATTGATACGCAGGCTAGTGGTGTAATGAGCCAAAGATTGATGGCCTTACAGCGTGAAAGACTGACACAAACACAAGTCATTGACCAACAAACAAGACGTGTGTTGCATGATGACATATTGCCAACCATACAAACAGCACTCATCACGCTTGGAGCAGACGCTGCGGAAAGCAACAACGTATCAGAGGCTGTGAATACCTTAACTGATGCACATCGACAAATTTCAGACCTGCTTCGCAATATGCCAACGACTTCTGCTCCAGATGTTGTTCGGCTTGGGCTGCTTCCTGCCTTAAAGCGAGCTGTTGAAAATGATTTATCGCATGCTTTTGATGAAATTATTTGGAATATCGCACCACAAGCTGAGGAAACATTGAAACAAATTCCTTCACTGACAGCTGAAGTTCTCTTTTACGCTGGGCGTGAGGCGGTTCGAAACGCAGCTCGTTATGGCGCTGAGCAAAAATTAGATCGGCCGTTTACTTTAACTATTTCAGCAGAACTTGGGGATCAATTAACCATTGCAATTGAAGATAATGGAATGGGGATCAATTCAAGTACGAAATCAAAAGGTTCAGGTCAAGGGTTGGCTCTACACTCAACAATGATGGCTGTGATTGGTGGTGAAATTATTATTGAAAGTGCGTCCCAACAATATACAAGAGTGAGTTTACAGCTCCCCTTAGAGCGTATTCCATCCCCTGAAAAAATTCTTGCGAATTCCCCAGCTACACAGCCCCTTTTCGAGTCCAGTATCGAATAATGCCATCTACAGACATGTGAAGTGGGTTCGAAACGATATATTGGTGAATTTCTTCATCAGACATGCCAATGTCTTGCCCACGCTTAATGTCAAAAGCCTTATAAAGCTCAACAATTTCATCTCGGTTTGTACCTTTTTTAAGCTCGTCTAGGACAAGCTGTGATGAATCATTTAAAAGTTGGCTAAACATTTCTAAATGTGGAATTGGCTCTGTGATTTCCCCAAAATGGGTAGGATATAGTCGCGTTGGGTTTAGGTTACGTATTTTTTCTAACGTTTGTTGCCAAATATCTAGTTTAAATTCCGGCGGTGGAGCGGGTAATACGGTATACGGCCGATTTCCTAAACGATTTCCGACTGAATCCCCAGTAAATAACAAATCTCCTAATTGGTAAGCCATATGGTGCCAAGCATGCCCAGGTGTATCATGGCAAATAAAAGATAAGTCACCAATTTGGATGATTTGCTGGTCTTCAACGGCCGTTACTTGTTCTTCAGGAGCAGGAATAGTTTGTCCCCATAGAAAAGCCATATTCTCTTCGCCGTATATACGTGTTGCGCTTTTCAGCAATCTGTCTGGATTGACTAGATGGGGATAACCAACTTGATGAACATAGAGTTGAGCACCGGCTTCTGCTAAATAACCAGCTGCCCCTGAATGGTCAAGATGAATATGGGTTAGAAAAACATGCTTAATATCTTCAAGCGCTAAATTGTGGTTGTCTAATTCGGATTTTAGATTGCTTAATGTAGATGCAGGACCTGTTTCTACTAAAATAGGTTCGTTTTCTCCAAGAATAAGATATGAACCTATTGTTTCAGGTGTATTTTGATAATTGAGATCAAGTGTATGTATTTGAAGTGCCATAAAGCGAATCATATCATTAATTGGTTGGAAACAAGGGCAGCCGATTCTGATAATAATTAATAAGTAATCCCTTTAAATGGGGGATCATTATTTCCGACCCTAAAATTCCCTCGTTATTGATAGATCATACCAAAAC
Organism: Anaerolineae bacterium; assembly: GCA_028284105.1. Taxonomy (GTDB): domain Bacteria; phylum Chloroflexota; class Anaerolineae; order Promineifilales; family Promineifilaceae; genus QQUD01. The sequence continues at coordinate 4,022 of JANQSK010000529.1, read as the reverse complement.
CCAGCCCTAGTTTGATTTGGGCAGTATTTGGGAGTTCGGTCCGCGGTACGTAAAGCTTGGTGAGCAAAACGGCCGTTTGCAAAATACCGTCTTTCAAACGTGGGTGAATCAGCACGATTTTCCATAAATTGATTGTTCCCCACTATCCCTTTATTTAATAGGTCAACCAATCTTTTGTTCATTCGCTGTCGCTGTCGTTTACCCTGTCGTTGATGCGGTCCTGCATAGCTGTTTGGCAATTGCCACGCTACGTATTCACATCCTACTTTTCCTTGTAACCCTTTCACATCCTTAAAACGAAAAGCAGCATGGCCTTGTTGCCATGCTGCTTCTTTCATATTTGTTTCAGAATATGGGTTTCCAATGCAGTAATGTGACTGATTCGAAACTTGAGCCGATCGTTCGTAAAGTCGTTGAATTCTCGGACTGATTTGAGTAATCGCTTCAATAGTTGCCCTAGCAATAGGTGCTTTTCCTTTTAAGGAACCATCTGTTGCCGATTCTGTACGCCCACTATGAAATGTTGCAAAAAGATGAGCACGAAGTGTGCCCATCTTGGCAAGTAATATCTCTATTGGAAGTAAGACTGAATCTGTATGAAAGCGATTGATATTCAAGGCGTGTGCGACTTTAGGGAGTGAACGGAGCCAAATACGGCCGTTTTGCCTTTCCCAAAAAAGTCCTTCACCTTGATTCAGCAAGTTTCTCAGTTGCCGCCAACCACAGACGCGATATCGTGACTGTTTATTGGTTAACTGATCTTTAATTTCATCTAGTTCAAGCCAACCTGCACCATGAGAGTCCAGGAATCGCAATAACAACCAAATACGACCAACAGGTACGCGCTTCTCTTTAAGAAGAGTAACCGCAAAATCAGGGAAAACGGAAACAAAAACGGCCGTTTTCTGTTCATCTTCGGGATAAGAATCGTTTATTGAATCATTCTCAAAAAAAAGAGGGGACGCTTTTTGGCTTTCCTTCAATTGAGGGAGCGATCGCATCATGTTTTGCGACCCCCACCCCAAATGGGAAGGTAATCCACGAAGAGCATCTTGATTTGATAAATGAGACGTTCTTTGTTGAGATGTTTTCTGATTTGCTGGCGTATTCGATTGTTTTGATGTTTTTTCGCGCAGTGCTAATAAGGCTTGTTGCGCGGCTTTTACCTCAGTTGAAATGCTGCATTTTCGAGGTAAATGCTGACTTGAAAACGTTGACAAGGTATACGCTTCTTGCCAGCAAGGAATTTACATAAGCAAAACTAAATAACCCTTCCCAAGGTTGGATTGAACCATTGACAGGGTAGCTTGCCTATGTTATTCTCTTACTTAGCTAGTGAGCTACCTTGGGGACAAAAAAATCCCCTCCTCACTTAAGAGGCACTGTTAAAGGTGTTGGCGGCACCCAATCAGTTGTTAGGTAACTTGCTGAATAGACTGAGGCCAGGCGGAAACGTCTGGCCTTTTGCTTTTCAATGGCTAACTTGTAATTGACATGATATTGGCGGTATCTTTCTCAATCAAAAAGAGCGTTGCCAATTAACGGCCGTTGAAAATCCAAATCAGTTTCCTCAAATCATTTAATCATACGGCTTACACATTGAATCACCTTTTTTGTATTCCTCTATAAACACAAAGATCGATGCATATCGACTAAAAGCACAATATCCACCTGATTTATCCAATTTAATAAACATAAACAAAATTTCGAGACAGTCTAACAGAATTAATTTGCCCTGTCAATCAATCTATATGCTATAGATTGTGATAATTTGCTATCTAATTTACTTAAACAGCAAAATTCAGCCACATTTGCTTATTCTTGACAACCAAAATAGAGTTATATAACATAGTAGCATGTTTAATGGCAATCAATTAGATTTGGATTTTGATCAATATTCGCCCAATTGGGAAAGGATTGGGGTAGTGGTACCCCCTTTTACAATTGAAGCAGATCCAAGATTCATGTATCTCTCTACAGAAACACGACGAGCACTATCTAAAGTTAGTTATATGGTAGAAGCTGGTCAAGGTGCCTCAGTCATCGTTGGTGAGATAGGTACTGGTAAAACAACGCTCGCTTCTTGGTTCCACAGCCGCTATGATCGTAGACCCGATTTTGTAGCAGCAAAAGTTGATGAGGTTCCAAAGAAGAGTGGTCTTCTATTATTAAGAAGAATCGCTTCTGAGTTTGGAATACGAACTCGGAGAGCAACAGAAGATCAATTAAATGAATTTCGAGCATTCCTTGTAGATATCATTCAGGAAAATGTGTTGCCCCTTATCATTATTGATGAAGCACACGAATTGAGCCCTGAACAATTTATTGAATTAAGACGCTTGCTTAATTTTAGAGATCCAAAAGGTGGTAAGGCGTTTCAATTGATATTGTTAGGTCGGCCAGATCTCGATATTAATCTTCGAGAGGTTCCTGATTTCAATGATCGAGTAGCAACTCGTTCTTCAATGGATCCATTAACCCCAGACGATACAAAATCACTGATTGAATATCGCTTATTAGCCGCTGGACGAGATTCAAAACAAGAAGCTTTATTTTCTGAAGACTCCTTTTTACCCATATGGAAAGAGACCAAAGGCTATCCAAGAAGTATTTGCCTTCTTTCATTACATCTTTGCTTAGAACTTCTATCTACTAATGAATCAATGATAGATGGAGAGTTTGTCGAGAATTTCCTGGAACATCATCATGGTTATCGCCAGGCGGGAAATTAGTGCTTGAATGACTAAGAATAAAGAAACAGATAAATCCTCAAGCACTATGGCTGCCCTATTAAAGGAAAAGCCAAGACGTGGGCGGCCTCCTCGTAAGGTCGAAAGGCAAAATGTCTATGTTTCCCTTACTAAAGAAGAGAAAGAGAAGATAAAAGCGTTGAGCAAGCTTTTCCCAAAGGGTATCGTCCGTGCAGATGTTCCAGATCTTGCCGTGACAATTCTTTCTACGCGAATGGAAGCAATGCGGCGAGCTATTTCAGATAGAGACCGTGAGATGCCTGAAGGCGTTACAGATTTAGATTCGTTATTCCTTCTATGGGATTTGCAGCTTCCTGAATCAACAGAACATGAAAAGTGGACATCGATAAGATTGTCCCCACAACCTGTAATTGAACTTGGAAGATTGCATGGGACGTTGAATGCGCTCTTTGGTACAACAAGAAGTGACACATTCCGTTTAGGGCTATCCTTGCTCGATCAATTCGTTGATAAAGTAGTCCCTACATTAGAATTAGAAAGATGGAACCTTGATGATGCACGGAATAAGATAAGAAGTATTTATTTGTGAGTAGCTCATAATTAAATGCTTTTGGGATTAGTTTGCTAAATTCAGTAAAATGAATTTGAAAATTGGTCAAAAAAAGCCTTGACAAGCAATTTCGAGATTGATATACTTCTTAACTGTCGAAGCTATTCGAGATGTCGCTGCAAAGTAAGCAGAACATCAGTAAAAATTGAACACCAAAAAGTTATTTTAAATCAAAGCCAACTTTCAAGCGGCTCACTAAAATCAGATGAGTCGTTTTTTTTCGTCTAGAAATATAGATGAAAAAACTGAATAAAATCAATTTGAAAATTGGTCTTGACAAACAAAAACGGCTTGATATACTCCCAAGCCCTTCGAGAAAATAACTCAAAGGCTTCAATAAAAGATGTCGTTGCAAACGCAAAACATCATTAACATCAAAACACCAATTCGTAGCTAAAAATCTAGCCTCTAAGATAACTAAGCTCAACAATAATATGAGCCAAGTTTGAGTCTGGAAATTGCTAAAAATTAAATTGGAAATTGGCCTTGACAACTTTGGGAAGCTTGATATACTCCCAAGCCCGTTCAAATGAGAGCGGAAAAGCCAATAAAGAACTTTGACAACTAAAGAGTGACAGAAACTATCGTAAATTGCTTGGGTCCAGAAAACTTTGATTAGTTCCGTGGTAAAGCACGGATTTTTGACTCTTAGATTAGAGTCCAAACTTTCTTTTACGGAGAGTTTGATCCTGGCTCAGGAT
>JANQSK010000523.1 GCA_028284105.1 Anaerolineae bacterium | reverse complement strand
TCACATGGGGTGACGCGATTTGAGTTGGGTCATCAAAATCAGATAAGAACCAACCCGTCGACGCCATGTCTAGCGGTCCAAAGAAATGTGTCTTTGTATATTCATTTAGGGGCATGCCTGAGGCGTTGTGAATGATTTGGGCCACTAGACTAGCTGCAATGTTGCTGTATTCATACGTTTGACCAACCGGACTATCAATAAAATTCCCTTTTTGAAAATTTTTGCCGTCTTTAGCTAAATAATCCTGCATGAAGCGAGCGAGTGGAATAGGGGAGTCTCCTAAATTGTAGCTATTCGTGTAAAACAAGGTTCGGTCGATGATGCCTGACGTGTGGGTAGCAAGGTGACGAAGCGTCATCGTTTGGTCTTGGGAAATGCGAGGATTTTTCACAGCATAGTCTAAATAGTCATTGATGTTTGCGTCTAAATCCAGCAGGTTATGCTCCACAGCATGCATGAGCGCAGCTCCCATCACGGATTTACTAATGGAGCCAAGCATAAATGGCGTGTTGGGCGTTATGGCTTGAGGATTTTTGAGATGGGTAACGCCATATCCTTTTTGCCAAATGATTTCCCCATTGGCAATTACAGAAACGGCCGTTCCTGGCACCTCGCTTGTCTCTATCTGTTTTTCGATAAAGCTATCAAGTTGTTTAATGGTTGAAATGGTGTGATCGGGAGGAAGAATATTGGGCGAGCTAATGAGCCTATCAAGATGGCCTATTTCAAGAAAGAGAAACGGATAGCGGAAGTAGAGGATTACGGCCGTTGCAATCAAACCTACCGCAATAATAATCAATAATAATTCGATACCGCTCATTCTTATTCCCCTTCTATGAGTTCCACCTACTTTCAGGGAATTATACGTCGATATTTTCAGATTGTTGCAGACAGTAGGCACTGCATGCTGCGCCTACTGTCTATTGAGTCGTCAATTAATATTTAATCCCAGTTAACTCTTCAGAGACTTTCCATAGTTGGTTTGTATCCGCTTCATTGTGCGAGGCTGCATTCGATTGGACACGCACAGGATAGCCTGTCTGTTCCATAAAACCGCTAGGGCCATAATATTCACCACCCTTAACATCTGGATCAACTGCCGCGCGAATCTGTGGCAACGCCCCCATCGCCGCGCTTTGCATCATCCGCTCTAACACTGGCGACAAAAGTTTAAAGACAGTCTGATCTTCCATATGTCCTGCTAAATTGGTGTTTGATCCACCTGGATGGGCAGAAACAGCAATCGCATCGGTATTCTGAGCTTCAAAACGGGCTTGTAATCCTTTTGTGAAAAGAAGATTGGCAAGCTTGGAACGGCCGTATGCACCCATTGGCGAATACTCATTCCCATCTTCATACAGCAAATTGTCAAAATCCATCGATCCCATACGGTGGCCCATACTGCTCACATTGACGACCCGTGCCCCCGAGGTCTGTTCAATCAAATCCATTAACTGACCTGTCAACGCAAAGTGGCCTAAATGATTGGTGCCAACCTGACGTTCAAACCCATCAACTGTTTTGCCGTACGGAACCATCATAATACCGGCGTTGTTGATCAATTGATCAAGTCGTTGATATTTCGCTTTAAACGCTTCCACAAACTGTTTGACTGAATCTAAGCTCGCTAAATCTAACGTCATGAGCTCAATATTCGCTGAAGGGATTTCAGCTTTAATTTCGTCATAAGCAGCTTGCGCTTTTTCCATATTGCGGCACGCCATAATGACGATGGCCCCTTTTCGAGCGAGCTCTTTAGAGGTCTCAAATCCTAATCCACTATTCGCCCCTGTCACAATAGTGACTTTCCCCGTTAGGTCTGGGATGTCTGAGGTAGTCCAATTAGGTTCGGCATTTTGTGAATTGTTTCTTTGGGCGCGGAAAAGTGCAATAGCACCTACGCCTGCTGCGGCTAACAGTGCGCCGCCAATAAATTTCCTTTTCATTTTTTAATCCTTTACGTTTTCTAAATTCGTTAAAGCCCTAAGTGAAACGAAGTTCCTGTTTGAATAAAATGACAGCTTCAAATTTCGTTTCCTCAAGGTCCCGAAGCTTTTGCTAACGTGTTTTTCAATTTAGAAACTTCGGAACAGTTAATCCCAGCGCACCGGTAGCTTTTTTAAGCCCCTAACGACTGAGGTTTCATTATATTCCAAAGAAATAGGGGGAACTGCTAAGCGTATATTGGGTAATCGGTTCAAAATTGTGTTGAATGCGATTTTGGCTTCTAACCTTGCTAAAGGTGCACCTACACAATAATGGACGCCATAACCAAACCCCATATGCTGATGTGCTTCGCGGGTGATATCCAATTTTGAACCGTTTTCAACTTCATTTGGGTCACGTCCTGTTGCCCCTAAAATAATTGTAACGGGTGTCCCTCGCTTGATAAGCTTACCTGAAATTTCGACATCTTCAGCTGCATACCGTTCTGTCGTGAATTCAACGGGGCCAGCATACCGTAAAAACTCCTCAATAGCAGAATCAATTAACTCTGGACGATTCTTTAAAATGGCAAGCTGGTCGGTGTGTTCTAATAAAGCCGCCATTCCGTTTCCAATGAGATTGACGGTTGTTTCGTGGCCTGCCACGATAAGAAGCGCAATCATGCTAAACAGTTCTTGCTCACTCAAGCGCTCTCCATTATCTTCCGCATGGACCAATCGGGATATGAGATCATCCTCCGGATGATTTCGTCGATATTGAATGGTACGACCGATATATTGAACAAACGCCATCAGCGATTCAACATAAGTGTGATCGTTCATCGAAATGCCTAAAAAGGCGTGTGACCAAACCCTAAATTTATCTCGATCTTTGGCTGGAATGCCCAACAATTCACAAATCACAATGATGGGCAGTGGGAAGGCATAAAGGTCAAGAAGATCACCGCTGCCTTTAGCCTCAAAATCATCAATCAATTTATCGGCTATTTGTTGGATTCGGGGCGCCATCGCTTGAACTTGACGATTGGTGAACGCTTTACTAATCAATGCCCTGAGTCTTGTATGGTCTGGGGCATCGGTGCTCAACATTGTGTCATAAAGCAGGCTGAACAAATCGTTTGATTGTACCTTTGGCGTGCGTTGTTCAGGTGGGAGCGTGTTTTGAAAATCTTTGACGAACCGCTTATGGTCACCCAAAATTTGCTTTGCTTCTTTTTGCCCAATGACGTAAATGGTCCGGCCCATGTAATGCTGCTGTGAGATAAAAGGGCCTTCTGCATGAAGCTGTTCGTATCTGTCGTAATAGTTTGACATGGGATTAGATGAGGAGCAGGACAATGATAACAATATCAATGCCAATAAAGAGGATTGTCCAGTTGCGAATCTCTGGCATGGCGTTAATTTGGGTGATCGCACCTATGGCGCCAACGGCCGTTAATGCCAATGCAGCGGTGGGAACCCACGCAAGACTGGTGACTAACAGGAGAATACCAAGCACCAGATAGATGATGCCATATCCGCCAACTCCTGTGGTCGTGCTATTACGGCCGTATTGATAAGGAATGTAGAGGTGGAGAACGGCCGTTATCAAAAATAAGATGGCTACAATTGTGGTCATTGCCTAATTTCCGAATGTTTTAAGAGAAAGAAGATTGGACCCATCCTCAAGATCAGCCCAATCTCTCATCATTAAAGATAGCTAATTCCAGTCAGCCCCTCTGAAGCTTCCCAGAATTTCTTGAGTAAACCAGCATCATTTAAAGCGTCATTGCACTTTTGTTCGGCTGGATAGCCACGAAGCCGCATTGTTTTAGGGCCATAGAAAACACCACCCTTGGCGTCTGTCGCAGTTGATGCATACAGCTGTGGCAATACACCCATGCTAATATCTTGACCAATCAAAGGCCCAAAAATGCCGTAGAGAATGCGTTCACTCAAAGGAGTACCAGACTGTTGCAAGCTATTTGTCTGCAAATTGGTCATTACCAAACCGGGATGGGAAGAGCTAGAAATCGTGTCGTGTCCGGCAGCTTTTAAACGGCGATCCAACTCTGTTGCAAAGACCGCATTAGCCAACTTGCTTTGGCCATATGCGCCCCAACGACTGTAGCTTTTCTCACCCATCATGTCATCCAAATTAATAGCCCCATTGAAAGCAGCGCTACTAGATGTATTATGAATTCGTGCATGAGGCGTTTTTGTGATCACATCAAGAAGCAAGCCCGTAAGCGCAAAGTGCCCAAGATGATTTACCCCAATCTGCATTTCAAACCCATCTTCAGTCAGGGTTCTCGGAATTGCCATCACTCCTGCATTGTTAAGCAAGATGTCGAGACGATCATATTTTGCTTTAAATGCATCAGCAAAAGCGCGCACAGAAGCCAAACTGGCATTGTCTAACTGCATCAAATCAAGTTTTGCATGAGGAACTGATTGCATGACCTCATTTTTTGCAGCTTCTGCTTTGGTCATATTTCGGCAGGCCATGACAATTGTTGCGCCTTTTGCCGCCATTAATTTAGTTGATTCAAGACCAAGACCGCTGTTTGCCCCGGTGATTACGACGACCTTACCGCTTAAATCGGGTATGTCGTGATGTGTCCATTTGATACTCATGTTGAAATTCCTTTAGGTAAATTTCCCAAATATCCTGAAAAAAAATGATTGGGAATGTGAAATTTGCTCCGTATCAACTTGCTTTTTCAAATGCAGGTTGAAGAGGTAAGTTTCTTAAACGTATGCCAGTTAAGTCAAATACTGCGCTTGCAATAGCAGGTGCAATTGGCGCAATAGGAGGTTCGCCAATCCCTGTCGGAACTTCTGAACCCTCCATTAGTATGACGTTGATTTCGGGAGGTGTGTCATTCAAGGTTGCCAATTTGTAATTGTGGTAATTTGTGGCATGGAATTGGCCATCATCTATCCAATTATCTTCATAAAGAGAGGCACTTATGCCCATCATGATACAGCCTTCAACTTGCTGCCGAACACCGTCTGGATTAACGATTACACCAGGATCAACGGCCGAAGTGACCTTGACCACTCGGATGTTTCCATCCTCAATCTTAATTTCAATTACAGAGGCGGCCACAGTAATTCGGTCTTCAATGATTGCCAATCCTCGACCGATCCCTTCGGCTTTTGGTTCATCCCAGCCGCTTTCTTGTCGCAGCCGAGTCAGCATCTCTCCCCATCGTCGGTTCTTTTCAGGGTCTGCCGGTAGATGCGCCATTCGTAAATCAAAGGGATCGATTGCCCCAGCTGAGGCGATCTCATCCATAAAGCTTTCAACTGCATACCCGTTGGGGTACATGCCAACACCCCGCCAAATGCTGGTCAGGAAAGGCATGTCGATATGCCAAATATTGGCTTCTCCATGTTCGACATCATAAAGGAATGCAGCACCGTGTCCTGCCGAAATGATGTCTGCACCCAAAATGGGCTGCAGAGGGATAGGCAATGGTAAAAGTCCCAACCCTTGGTCTCCAGACGCCAACTCATGATTCATGGCGATCAACTCGCCATTGCTGTCTAACTTTGCGCGTAAAACGTGATGAGTGGCCGGGCGTAATACCCCACATAAAAACTCTGTTTCACGATCCCATACAACTTGAACAGGTTGTCCAAACCTTTGAGAAAGGATGGCTGCATCTTTAGCTGGG
>JANQSK010000521.1 GCA_028284105.1 Anaerolineae bacterium | reverse complement strand
TGCCAAAATCAGTAATCCAATACTGATAATTGAAGCAATAATGCCCGCATTGGATTGGGAGCTATTGGCAATCAAGCCTTCAATCAGAACAGCCCCTTCGCGACCAACATTTTCTTCAATAGCTCCAACGAGTTCCCCTTCTACAGCCCGTTCCCCAAATACAAAACCGGCAACGGCCACCACAATGATAAGCAAGGGCGCTATTGCAAAAATAGTGTAATAGGCAAGGGATGCTGCCAACATTGAGGCATTGTCGCGGCCAAAGTTAACGGCCGTCTCTTTTAATAAATTGAACGCGAGCAACGCATACTTCTTAATCATGGTCATACTATTTTAGACTCAAATTTATTAAAAAAGACACGGGTAAATAGGGTCAGTTTTTATTCTAGATTTAAATTTCTTACGGTGTATATCCGCGAACCAAACCTCGCCCTACAAAAAGCGTAATCAACCCTAAAACAAGGGACCCAATGCTCATGATGACACCTACGTCAAAGAAGAAAATCTCAGGATAGAGGCGAATGAGTCCGTCTGTGTAGGCAAATGTCCACGTTCCTGGAGGAAAAAGGAGCTCATGGAATTGGGTAAAAAAGAGGCTCCAGCCCAGCAAAATAAAGCCAGCAATCCCAACGAGAATAATCGTTGTGGCAATACCACCGTGGAAAATAGCCCGATATCCTTCTAATCGAGTCGCATCTTGGCGTAAAAGATAAAACAATCCACCAATGACGATAACGGCCGTTATGATCGCAATGACACGAATGGCATCTGTCAATACCTTCACATCAATCATATGCCCAATTTCTCGCTCATTAAACAGTTTTGCGCCCGTGTAGGGCAATACCTGCTCATCCAGCATCCAAATGACCTCGTCAGCCGGTTGCCAGCTTTCCAAATAAGCAACAGACACCAAAGCAAGCTCAAGCCGATCCGCCTGGGTCATGGGCACTAGCCCCAGTTCTTCCTGCCGCGATTGGCTCAAAAAGTTTAAATCTGCTGGGAAATTGGCTTTACGATACTCAGTGATGGGATAGAGTGGATGAATGACCAAAGTGATCCATGTAAATCCTAAAAAGAAGGGAATTGAAATAATAATAAGCCACTTGATGATTGTGGTTGAGTTGATGTTCTCCATGTTTTTCTCCAAAAAAAGTTGGTTTCGCCAAACCAACAAACACTTTCTATTGTGTCGTTTTTGTTTTTAGTTGAGGCCCGATAGCCCAGCAGCCCCTTCTTCCAAGAGGTAGCGGATCACCAAAGAATCAATAATCGTTTCAACTGGGGCCCGTTCATCCGTAAATATAATTTCAGATGGATTAATGGGAACCGTATTCGCAACGGCCGTTTCTAAAACTTGTCGTAACAATGGATCTTCAGAATCCCCCATCTGCTGTAAATTTAAGGCAACATTATCGGTTAATGTGGGTTGATTGGTTGCAATAAGAATTGTGTTCAACGCATCCGGCACATCGATCGCATGAACCGATGGATAAACTTCTAACAGCGTTGTTGTCATTGCATCAATTAACCGCCGATCATTTGGCGCACGCCCCACATTGATAGCCACCACACCTGTATCCGTCAGATGAGCTTGAATCTCCTCAAAATATTCCTGTGTCGTTAAATGCCAGGGGATGTAGGGCACTTTATACGCATCAACCGTAATCACATCATACCGATGCTCTAACTGATTGAGTTCATAACGGCCGTCTCCCACAATCACATTGATATTGGGTTCAGTCAATCCAAAATAGTCTCGTCCCGCTTGCACAATCTCAGGATCAAGCTCAATACCATCAATGGGTATTGCCCCAAAGGTTTGGGAATATTGTTTGGGAATCGTGCCTGCCGCCAAGCCAATCACTGCCACACGATCCACCACTTGCGGTTTTTGGGCCACAACTTGCGGGTCATTATAAAAAGGAGCAGCGAGCATGATGCTCCAAACAGAAATTTGCGGAATACGGCCGTTGTCACAATAAAAGGAATGAAACGCTTGCCCCTCATTCAATAAAAGGTAGTTACAATCCCCCCAACGGACCACCTGAATATAGTTGTAAGCAGACTCTGTTTCAAACAGCTGCCCGTCGTATGATTTGATACTGCCTTGACTCCAAGAAAATACAGTTGGCACTAAAATGAGTGGCAAAATGAGACTTGCTAATGCAGCCCGTTGATTTTGCTGCCACAGCCCAAACAACCCCACAAGCATCAGAAAAACGCCAAAAATAACGGCCGTTACTCTCGAGCCTGCCGTTGGAATCACAAATAAAACCGGCAAGTAAGTGCCTAATATGCTCCCCCATGTCGAAATCGCATAAATACGGCCGCTGATTCGTCCCGCCTCACTCACATCTTGAACGGCCAGTCGAATTGCAAACGGTGAAATGCAGCCCAACAGTGTAATAGGGACAGCCAATGCTATGACAACCCCAACTAGCGAGCTAACAACAACACCTGCATTAATGGCCGCTAGAGCTTCGGCAGCGGTTTTGAGAAACACGCTCATCAATAATAAAAAGAAGACGCTTGCAAAACCGGCTATGGTCACCAAAGTGTAAAAAACAGAGGGTTCTGGACGACGATCCGCTAAGCGGCCACCTAAAAAGTACCCCATCGTCAGGAAAAAGAGGACCAAGCCAATCACATTGGCCCACACTAAATTGGATGTTCCATAAACCGTCTGAAGCATGCGGCTTGTTGTAAATTCAATCGCCAGCGTGCTCATTCCAGCTGAAAAAACGGTAAAGTATAAATATTTTCGACTTGGGGTTTGCAATTCTTTTTCTCCCAAAAAGTGAATCTCTTCCACGTTTTGCCAAACTGTCTCAAATCAAAAAGCTATCATGATTCAAAGACAATCGAATTTTACCTGACACCAAGCAGCAAGCACCTACTACGGTTGCTTAATTATCAATTTCAAATAATTCGACCATTTCATCAACTGAAAGGTGCGCTTTGTTCTCAAAAATAACAGTTAATGCTTGATCATAAACTGTAAAACTCTCATCAGCTCGCCCTAAGGGAATCACACGCTTACTATCCAGGAATTCTTGCACAAGCTGGGGAGGGATTAGACCGGGCTCGTCATATGTTTCTGGACGAAAGGTCCAACCGCCAATTGTAGGGCTCCGCTCAAATACAAATACGGGTTCATACCCAAGGTCACCATCAAATAACAGCTGATAATATTGGCTTGAAATGGGATATCGCTCGGGTAACCGAGTTACAACACCATAAACTCGATTTGAGACAACGGTCACATACTCTGCTTCAGAAAGTAAGGCAAGATTGACGCGAAGCTTGGCATCATTGTCATTTTCGCCCGTCTTGGTCAACCAAGTTAATTCTTCATTCCGATACTCGCTCCGCCGTCGATAAGTTCCGCCAACATCCATACTTGAAGGAAGCGCATCATCCCATTTTTCGCTCAAAATGAGCGTGTCAGCAGGAACATTGGTAAATATCCAGCTTGAACCCACTAGCCAAGGATGGG
>JANQSK010000489.1 GCA_028284105.1 Anaerolineae bacterium | reverse complement strand
AGAAACCCATTCAAGTGCTTCGTAATAGGTTAATGGCAATCCGTCTTCACCTTTTTGCCAGTAGCCTTCATCACCTTGTGTCCAACGAGCAACGGTACGAACACGTTCACCAACGATGTATTCGTCGATAACCATTGGGCCGGTACCTGGGGTGTTTCCAGAGCTGATATCACCATCGAATGATGGGTGGATAATTTGTGCTGGGTAGTGGAAGAGCTGTTCAGGTACAGCAAGGAGTGGTGCATCTAAGTTGAGGCGGATGGTTAAATCATCAACAACTTCGATACCGCTTGTGGTCAAGAAACCTTCCCACAAACCGAGGATTGAAGAACCAACATCTGGATCGAGCCATTGTTCCATGTTCCAAAGAACATGTTCAGCTTTGAGTTCATCACCATTGGTGAATGCGATACCAGAACGCAATTTAAGGTCCCAAACGGTCAAGTCGTCATTAGCGGTCCAGCTTTCAAGGAGATATGGATGAGTTACGTTATCTTTATCGGTTTCAGTTAGGTATTCATAAACCATACGGGTTTGATTCGCATCAAAAACCCAAGAGTAACGAGCAGGATGATCTACGGCGCGAATATCATCACCGACACGGAAGACGCCGCCACGCTTGCTGCTTGTCGCAGGGGCTTCCTCTTCCATTTCCTCTTCCATTTCTTCTTCAGCTACTACTTCTTCAGCTTCTTCAGCGGCAGGAACGGCCGTTGGGTCAGCAGCTGGTGAACCACAAGCTGCAGCGATGGTAGCGACACCCGCAGACATACCTAACAAGGTAGCCGTACGCATGAATTCACGACGGCTAATACGGCCTTGGCGCAGCATTTCATACGTTTCGGGAATCTGGGGATGGATTGACTCCATCTCTTTCTTCGTAACGTTTCTCTTTTTCATTCTATTCTCCTTTAAGATTCAATGAAAAAATTTTGAACAATAACTAGGGTAAATTTAGTTTACAACGGGAAACCTACCTACGCAAAGCAGTAGCTTATATCTTAATATTTACTTTGGATTGCAGTCAGTAAGTTAGAACCCATTCTCTCTCAATTATGAATTTTATATTTTGTTTGGCGACAAACATAAAAAATCAAACTACACTAAATATATATCTGATATATCAGTGTGGCGCAAAAAAGAATTTTTGAGCCGATAAATTTTATATATGCCCTCTTTCAAGCCCAAGAGTCAGGATGCACAAAATCTAAACCATAATTTGTATGGCGCATACATTGAGGTGAAATCTTGCAAATTCAGCTCTTTTTACTTTTTATTTCTTCCTGGTCCTGATATGCCTGGCTGCAAATTTGGATACTTATAATCATGATAATGAAGATCTTCATTTTTTATCGTGAAGCGAGCTCCTTCAGTATCAGAAACGGTCGCATCATACTGGCCGCTAAAATAACCAACTTGCTTGAGTAATTTTGTACGAACATCCTGGCTTTTGAGAGACCCTTTCATAAAACCATAGATACCAATCCCCGTTAAACTACCGCCCCACGCTGGGACATCTTCACTTTGGAAGACTTCATAGATTTTTGAGCTAGTATCAAATGGAATGTGCCAAGCATTTTGGGAAACGAATGTTTCCTCTGTCATTTGAATCAATTGCTTTAATGCCTTTGCGAATGCGTCAAAATCATCTTTTTCTAAGGCTGGCCAAAGTTGATTGAGTATGATGTCTCCAGATTCTAACGGCATGTGAGAAACGGCCGTTTTCATCAAAGCCAAACGATCCAGCTCAATCGATTCAGGGGTATCAGGCAAAACTTTAGGGAAATGAAAGACAAACGCCCACGCTAAATGATCCCGATGCTTGAGCGTATGATGTTTAAGCAAGGAAGGTGCTTCACCATCAGGACCTTCTTCTAATTCAACCAGCAAAAAACCACCCTTTTGATAAGCCCAATAGGCTAGCGGATCCGTTTTAGAAATCTGCATATGTTCATCTAGAGCAGATAAATTTTCAAAATCTTGATCATTCGCCCACGCCACCGCCTGTGCAGCACCAAGAGCAAGCATTGAATCTGAACCAAATCCAACCATGGATGGAGACGAGTTATCAATTTTTATCTCAACTGGTTGTTCAGTTCCGGCGCTATTCGCAAATTTGAGGGCATTTGCATGAGCAACATCCGCACGTGGCCCGTAGATATTCATCTTTTTATCTTTTGCAACTAAAAAATGGATGGGGGGGTGCTGCAAAGTCACACCAAGCATGACAGATTTAACCGTTCCGTCAATATCAACTCGTCCTAAAGCTAATGGCAGGACGGAAGGAATACCGATTTCAATATGGATGCCTTTTTTCTTCACTCACTTACCTCAAAATGCTGATTTGATTCGCTTATCAAGCAATTCGTGCTTTTGAATTTGACAAATCGATTTCTTGCCAATTACCTCATCTGCAAATCCGGCGCATTATATTTTATGATAAAGGGATTTCAAAGTAGCTGGATTTTCTGTTTAACATATCCTGTGAATCATTAGGCAAATGCAATAATAAATTGCTCTATTATTTTCCCTCTCTATGTCTTAAAATTCGCGATTATGTGATTGACAGAAAGTTTTCTAAAAAGAGGTCTTACAAAGGCTGTCAATCACTGAGTAAATCACAATTATTGAAGCTAGTGTTTTGACAAACTTCTTTTGCCGGATAAATCGATGCCGCCCGTTTGTCAAAACCTCAGGTTCCGTGACTCAATTCTATCCGGCAATCTTTGTTAGACGGAACACTAGTCTAATTTTAAAAACTTTTTGTGATTTACCTATCTACTTACTCATTGAAGGAAATTTAAGCAAATGCGATCAGAACGCTTCGTCGAAACAATGGTTTTAGCAATTGCAGTTTTGAGCTCAGGCATTGTTTTTCTAGATCAAACAGCTATTAATGTCGCCCTTCCCGCCATTCAAAGTGCATTAAATGCAGATTTTGGTGCCTTGCAATGGATCCTTGATATCTACCTTTTAGTTTTGTCTGTTTTGATGCTCATTGGTGGAGTCCTTGGTGATATATACGGCCGTGTTCGGGTCTATATCATCGGCATGATTATCTTTGCAGCCGCTTCCATTCTTTGTGGCGTCTCACCCAACAGCACATGGTTGATTATTGGTCGATTCTTCCAGGGGGTTGGTGGCGCACTCATTGCACCTGCTGGTCTTGCCATCATTAATGCCGTTATTCCATCAGAACGCCGAGGCCGAATGCTAGGTATATGGGGAACCTTTTCTCCCTTGATTACCGTATCTGGTCCGCTTATTGGGGGTTGGCTAGTAGATAATGCAAGCTGGCGCGCAGTCTTCTTCCTTAATATTCCGCTTTGTATTATTGCAATCATTGTCGCCTATGTTTATGTGCCAGAAAATCGAGATGAGTCCGCATCAAGGCAGCTAGATTGGGCTGGTGTTTTTACCTTAATGATTGGGCTCAGTGGATTGTTGATTGGACTCATTGAAGGACCTAACTTCGGCTGGCAATCCCCTTTCGTTATTGGTGGTCTCGGCATCGGCATTATTGGGATTATTGCTTTTGTTTGGACAGAATCACGCGTTTCAAATCCGCTCGTTCCGCTCTCCTTGTTCAAAATTCGTCAATTTACAGGTATTAATCTTCTTACAGTCATTATGTTTGCCGGTTTAGGTGGTCCATTCTTTTTCCTAACGCTTAATTTTCAGCAGGTTCAAGGATATTCTGCGGCGCAAGCGGGATTGGCAACCATACCAACGGCCGTTTGTATCTTTCTCCTTTCTCGTTTTGTGGGTCAACTCTCAGATCGCTATAGCCCACGCCCTATCTTAATTATTGCGACGCTTTTTATGATGGCCGGTTTCTTTATGCTTTCAAGGATCGGGATTGATCAACCTTATTGGCAAGTTTGGTTCCCCGCCATTTTGGTCTATGGATTAGGGTTGGCTGGCATGGTTGTGCCACTCACGACGATTGCATTGGGTTCCTTACCTCAGCGTCAATCTGGCATAGCGTCAGGCATAAACAATGCAGCTTCTCGTATTGGCCAAATGCTTTCAGTGGCGGTATTTGGCGGGATCATGATTAATCGTTTTCGAGCTAGCTTGATTAGTCGTAGTCAAACGGTTGGCATTCCCCAGAACATTCGGGACAATTTAGCGATGCAAGCGAGAAGCCTTGGTGATTTAAAGCCACCAAATGGTCTTGAAAGCTCACTTGAACAATCGATTCAAGAAATAATTCGGCTATCTTTTGTTGATGGATTTCAACTGATCATGCTCTTATCAATGCTGATGGTATTTTTAAGCCTTATCATCCTATTGCTCACAGTTCCAAGGCAATCCATAAACATAGTGGAGGGAAAATAGGAAATGGCAAAAGTTAGAAGACGCAAAAAACGTGAAAGTAGTGCCCCCACCATTCCTTGGCTTGAACGGCCGTTTCAATTACTAAAGAATCCCCGCCCCCCTCTTGAGTGGGCGACCCCAGATGAAGTTGAAATAATACACAATGCCGCCATGGATATCTTAGAAAATACGGGCATGTCTGTGATGGATGGAGAAGCACTTTCACTGTGGGATAAGGCCGGTGCAAAGGTCGACCATAAGGCAGAACATGTTTGGATCGATCGGGGTCTACTCATGGAGC
>JANQSK010000487.1 GCA_028284105.1 Anaerolineae bacterium | reverse complement strand
AAAAAACAGACGTTGTTGTCATTGTAACTTCAATCGTAGTCATGGTGGCGCTCCAGCAGTTTGTGCAGCATACGAAAACCGGCCGTGCTATTCGCGCCGTTGCTGAAGACAAGGATGCAGCCACATTGATGGGGATTGACGTGAATCGGACCATTACAATCACCTTCGCCATCGGTGCCGCAATGGCGGGTATCGCCGGTGTGCTTTTTGCCATCGTCTTCCGTCAGCTTAACTTTATCATGGGCTTTATCCCTGGCATCAAGGCGTTTACGGCAGCGGTATTGGGCGGCATCGGCAGTATTCCTGGCGCAGCTTTAGGCGGCCTTTTCCTCGGTGTTATCGAAGCAATCGGCCCTCCGCTCTTCTTAGAAGGGTTAGGGATTCCAGGTTCGCATCAATTGAAAGATGTCATTGCATTTACGATGCTTGTGCTGGTGCTCATCTTTAGACCTCAAGGGTTAATTGGTGAGAAGCTTGCGGAGAAGAAAGCCTAATGAATCAATCATCACTTCGTGAAACAGCAAGAATGGGATTGATTGCAGGCTCAGTTATTCTGTCCGTCTGCATGATTAATATTGTCGAGTCTTTTAACCAACGAGATATTATTTCTGAGGTATTTACCTTAGGACAGCTCCTACTCTTTGCAGGGTCTCTGATTGTTGGTTATTTAGTTGCAAGAAACTTATCTGGCGAACGTCTCCCAACCAAACTCATTCATGGCGCTCTTGCAGGCGCGTTAGCTGGCGTTCCCCTATTTATTTTAATTTTGATTTCACGCGTTTGGGTTAACATTCGTGAAGCATTTATCAATGTTTCGCCTGACTTAATTAGCATCATCACATTAGGTCAAGAAAATGCTGTGGTTGGCAGCCTGGAGCTCATCGGTATCTTTGGTTTACTCGGTATTGTTGGCGCTTTGGCAACGATTATTGCGGATGATATTCGCAGCTCTGTTTTGTTAGGTTTAGGCTGGGCAATTGGATTAGGCACCATGTCAGAAATCTTGGTCAACATTTTGCGACCTCGCTTAAGCCGTGACATGATGGACCGTATCTTTGGTGGTGATGGACTCCAACGCAACGCCTTTATTGTCATCTTCTTGCTGATTGCTGTCATTTCATTCTGGTGGAACAAAGACGGCCGTTCTCGTTACAAAAACATCCAATCAAACATGACAGCACAACAAAGCCGTCGTGCCAATTGGGTTAGCGTAACGCTGTTCTTCATTTTCCTCATGATTCTGCCCTCACTGCTTGGCATCTATTTGAGCGAAATTTTCAATAACGTGGGTCTCTACATCTTGATGGGATTAGGACTCAATATTGCTGTGGGTATGGCAGGTCTGCTTGACCTTGGTTATGTCACAAACTTTGCCGTTGGTGCTTACATCATGGCTTTGCTTACAACCAGCAGTGAATATGGCGTCGCTGACCCAATCTCTTTTTGGATTGCAATTCCTATCTGTGTGATTGCAGCCATGTTTACGGGCTTCTTCTTCGCCCTTCCCGTTTTGAAAATGCGTGGTGATTATCTCGCCATTGCGACGCTCGGATTTGGTGAAATTATTCGTATTTTGGCTCGCTCTGATGCACTCAAAGAAATTATCGGTGGTGCACAGGGTATTTTGCAAATTCAACAGGCTAAAATCGGTGGGTTTATCGGCCAAACATTAACGGCCGTTCTCACACCCATCAACAACTTCTTAGCCCGTTGGGAATTAAGTGTCTTATCTGGTGAAGAGGGTGAAATTGTCTTTGGCAATCCACCTCAACTTTACTATGTTATCCTTGTTGGCTGCCTCATCATGCTGCTGATATCCCGTCGTCTCAACAACTCACGGACCGGTCGCCGCTGGATGGCGATTCGTGAAGATGAAGATGTTGCTGCTGCCATGGGTATCAACACAACCAACGCCAAAGTCATTGCATTTACGTTAAGTGCTGCATCAGGTGGGTTAGCAGGTGCTATTTTTGCGGCCAAGCTCGGCTCTATCTTCCCACACAGCTTCCAGCTTTTGATTTCAGTCAACGTGCTCAGCCTTATCATTGTTGGAGGGTTAGGCAGTATTCCGGGCATTGTCATCGGGGCGTTTGCCTTGATTGGTGTACCTGATTTGCTTCGTGAATTTGGTGAGTTCCGATTGTTGTTCTACGGCATTGCCCTTATCGTGATGATGTTGGTGCGACCTGAGGGGTTGTGGCCTTCCGAAGCACGGCAACGTGAGTTCCAATCAGCGGATGGCCCGCCAACGGCCGTTCCACAAGGGGGAGATTAGTCATGGGCAATATTTTAGTTGCAAATCAAGTGGTCAAGCGATTTGGTGGTTTGGTAGCAACCGACCATCTCGACTACGAACTTCCTGAAGCAATGATCGCTTCGATCATTGGCCCTAATGGTGCGGGTAAAACAACCTTCTTTAACTGCCTCACAGGCTTTTATCAAGCTGATGAAGGCACAATTGAATTTGAAGGTCAATCGCTAGTAGGCCCAGAATCCCATGAAATCACGAGAATGGGTATCTGTCGCACCTTTCAAAATATTCGCTTGTTCAACAATATGACCGTTTTGGAAAACATTATGGTTGGGCAAGAGCCTCATTTGAAATCAACATGGATTGGGGCTCTTTTTAATCTCCCCAGCGTTCGTCGCGAAGAGGAAGAAACTGAAGAGCGTGCCCGTGAGTTGCTCAACTACGTGGGGATGCGGGGTAAAGGGGATTTCCTTGCGAAGAACTTACCCTATGGTGACCAACGCCGTTTAGAAATTGCGCGCGCTTTGGCCACAAAACCAAAGCTGTTGCTCCTTGATGAACCTACTGCAGGTATGAACCCCAATGAAACAGCAACCACAACGGAATTTATCAAACGCCTCCGGGATGAGCTCGGTATTACTGTTTTGATGATTGAGCATGATATGCGCGTGGTGATGGGCATTTCTGAAAAGGTGACCGTGCTGGATTACGGCCGTAAAATTGCGGAAGGGTTGCCACATGAAATCCAGAATGATCCAACAGTGATTGAAGCATATCTAGGGAAAGGGGCGGCAGGTGCCGTAACGAATGGGTAATCCTATGACTGCATTACTTGAAGTAAACGATGTACACGCCTACTATGGCAATATTCACGCCCTAAAAGGGATTAACCTTACTGTGAATGAAGGTGAAGTCGTCACCTTGATTGGTGGGAATGGTGCTGGTAAAACAACGACTCTACGTACCATCAGCGGTTTGATGAACCCTCAGCAAGGAGCCGTTAAATTTAATGGTGAAGATATTGGTGAGTACCCAGCACACAGCCTTGTTTCCAAAGGAATCGTGATGGTTCCGGAAGGCCGAGGGGTCTTTGCCAAGCTCACCGTTGAAGAGAATCTCGAA
>JANQSK010000486.1 GCA_028284105.1 Anaerolineae bacterium | reverse complement strand
GCGAGTTCATATTCTCGCTTCCCATGCATTCAAAACCTTCTTAAAAAGCAGATAATTTAATATCTAGATTGTATTGACATTTCAAGTGCCAAGAGATTTTTCTAACTGCACAGCGCATAGAGTCATGCTTATCTTTATGAATTCTTCGAATTCTTTGCGCACTTTGTGGTTTGAAATGGCAATATCACCGATTGGGTCACATTATTATCGCTCAACTGGTAAACCAGCAGCTTCCCAAGCTAAAATCCCACCCGTCATATTGTGCACGTTGTCATACCCTTGGTCGCGCAAATAGTCTGTAATTTGACCGCTTCGATTTCCGCTGCGGCAGGTCACGATGACTTCTTTGTCCGTTGGGATTTCAGATAGACGATTCGGAATTTCTCCCATTGGGATCAACGTAATTCCTGGAATATGCCCCTCATCATATTCCCACTGCTCACGCACATCGATGACAAGAACATCTTCCATATCTTGGATATTTGCAACTGTTTGAACGTCAACCTCTAAGTCAAGCTGCGATAAATCAAACTCTGTCAATGGCTGCTCCGGTACTTCATTTGACCCACCACAGGCTGCTAAAACAAAAGCAACGCTCATAAAAGCGAATAAAATCAATTTTTTCATACAAACACCTCGTGTATATGCCTCATAATTTGAATCATACTTTTTAGACGAAAACCATCGAGAATGGTTACATTTAATAAATAAAAGGGAGAAGTTTATTCACACGCTTTTGGTAATCACTGTATTCTGAAAACTTTTCAGATAACCACCGTTCTTCTTGGCGTGACTTGATGTCAAAAAAGATGAATAAGATCAGACTTAAACCAAGCGCCAACACGCTATTGTTGAGGAATCCCCAACCCAATGCGCCAAGAATGATGCCTGAGTAAATTGGATGCCGAACAAGCCCATAGACTCCTGTTTGCACCAATTGGCTATTTTCTTTGGGATGCGGAACGGCCGTTAAATTGGCACCTAAATTAAACACCCCGGCTAAAGCCAGCAATCCACCAATACCAATCAAGATTAATCCAACCACCAAACCAATCTGTGACCAAGGTGACGCCCAATTCTCACCAAATGAAATGCGATCAGGTGCGAAGAAGATAAGGGCAAACAAAATAAATTGAATGACCACATACCCTTCCCCTTTACGTCCTAAAGTGCTCATTTTGTAGGCTCCTTTCCTGCCAAAAAGGCATCTTGTAGCTGATGGAAGAGACGTGCTTTTCGCTCAGCTGGAATGACTTCTTTTGATTTTTCTTTAAACAAAATAATGGTTTTTTGGGTTGAATCTAGCACGATGCGGCAATTTTCACAGGTGGCTAGATGGTGTTGGGCAACGGCCGTTAATTCTTCATCCAAATGATTGTCAATATAGTCTGATAAATACACAAGCAACGCTTCACAGCTTATCTCTTTCATGAGGCCCTCCTTGTTGCACGTCCCTGAAAATGCTGGGCCAGCGCTTCTCGAAGCAACAAGCGAGCTCGGTGCAACCGAACTTTTGTCGTGCTCACCGTCAGTGACAGCACATCTGCACACGCCTGTGTTGATAGGCCTTCAATCTCTCGCAGTAAAAAGACCACCTTTAACTTTTCAGGCAAATTTGCCACCGCCATTTCTAACTCGCTTGACATCTCATCTACTGATAAACTCAGCTCTGGAAGATTGTTCCAATCGATGAATACAGCTGGAATCGGTAAAGATGTTTCGTCATCACGGTCCTCAAACAGAGGTGTATTTCGACCTCGTGTTCTCAAGATATCCTGACTTAAATTGAAGGCGACCCGATACAACCAGGTCCCAATTGTTGATCGACCCTCAAATTGATCTAACTTTTCAAAGAATTTCAAAAAACTATCCTGAACAACACATTCTGCTTCATCTTCGTTATTTAATAAGCTGCTTGCTAATCGAAACAATTTATCTGAGTAAAGGTTAAAAAGTTGTGTAAATGCCTCTGATTCTCGCCGCTTCAATGCAGGCAACAGCTCCGAATCTTCTTTCATATTTTGTCTTGCGCTCCACTTATCCTTTTGACGTCATTAGACCATTTTGGTTACATATTTTTTTGATCTGGTAATAATGTAACCTATTCAAGCACTTTCCGTCTAAAATAAACAAAGGACTAGCTATTCATTTAATTTACCGATTATATGAATTATGCTAGTCTAGATTTATCTTGACTTATGAATTCAATGACTAAATATTTCCCCCATTTTCAAATGATGAATCAAGCTTGTTGTTTGTCGACAGCATCCTGTTGTTTGTGTTGTTGTCGTTCAAATAGCTGGATGAAACCCATTAATTCCCATTGAGACCCAAAGCCTGACAGATCAAATGATTGTCAGGCTTTTGTTTTTCACACAAGGAGGTGCCCATGTGGTTTGAAACAATTATTCGAGAGGAGACAGGCTGTGCAGCCTATATGATTGGCTGCCAGCGAACGGGCGAGTGTGCCGTCTTTGACCCTGTTTGGGACATACGGCCGTATCTCAAAATGGCAAAAAAGAAGAAATCCAAAATTCGCTATGTCATCGACTCCCATAGCCATGCTGATCATGTATCTGGGGCACGCTGGCTTGCTGAAGAAACGGGGGCAGAGCTTGTACTGCCAGAACTCACTGAAATCAGCTATGAAGCAACCCGCGTGAAGCATGGTGACCTCATTAAAATGGGGGGTGTTGGCTTAGAAGTGGTCCACGTTCCGGGGCATCGACCTGAGCAAATCAATTTGCTTGTTTATGATTATCCACGAGGTGATGAGCCGTGGTGTATTTTAACGGCTGATTTTGTGCTCGTCGGTGATGTGGCTCGCCCAGACCTCGCCCAAGGTGGTGATGAAGGAGCACCGGTTCTATTTGACACCTCCATTCCTCGATTTTTAAACTTACCTGATCATGTTGAGGTCTATCCCGGCCATTTAGCCGGGTCGACCTGAGGCCGCGTCACCAGTGGCAAGGTTGTCACTACGGTAGGATACGAACGACGCTTCAATGACGCCCTGAAATTTGAAGATAAGAGTCGCTTTACGCGCTACATGCAATCGGAACAGCCCTTAAAACCGGCTAACATTTTGAATATTGTGGCCACAAATCAAGGGAAACGGCCGTTGACCACCCACATCCCCAAAGCTAAACCACTTAGCTCATTAGATGTTCTGGAACATTCGAAACAAGGTGTATCCATAATTGATACACGCCCATCTGCGGTGTACGGTGCAGGGCACGTTCCGGGTTCTATCAACATTCAATTGGCAAGCGGTGAGTTTGAACAGCGTGTCGGGTGGATGATTCCTGATAATAATGCAATCATTCTCGTCACGGAAAAAGATGAGGATGCCCAAGAAGCGATCTTTAAATTAGCCTTTGTGGCCCTCGATCAGCAGGTGACCGGTTATTTGCAGGGGGGCTTCAAAGCATGGCTGTTTAATGGGCAGCAAATTGACACGGTCGCTCAAATGGATGTCCATACCCTTCATAATCGCCTATCTACAAACGGGTTACAAGTGGTAGATGTTCGATCAGAAGATGAATGGAATGATTATCATATCGAAACGGCCCGCTTTTTGCCTTACACCAGCATGGTCCAACAGCTACAGCACCCAGCCCAACTATCCTCATTAAATCTAGAAAAAGAACAGAAAATTGCGGTGACCTGTGCTACAGGAAAGCGCTCCAGCACAGCCATCAGCATTATGCGGCTCAATGGATATCAGCATGTGTATAACGTAACGGGGGGTATGGAAGCCTGGAAATCTGCCCAACTCCCGATGGTTGATGGGGCAGGACAAGTTTGTAAGTTCTAAAAAACAATTTGTAAGTTCTAAAAAACAAACCATACCCAACTAACTAAAAACACCTAATGTTCTCAATGACATCAGGTGTTTTTTATTTTTACTTGACATTATAAAAATTTCTTTTATTATAAAAATATATTTTTACAATGGTGAACTCAATGCAAGATGCTT
>JANQSK010000484.1 GCA_028284105.1 Anaerolineae bacterium | reverse complement strand
TGGAAAGTCGAAGTCGAAACAATAGAGAAACAAGTCAATGAGCTTGTTGAATCTGTTATTGCCACTGCTGCACGCCGGGGGGGCTATTAAATTTGCCATCAAAACTATCTTATCTAATTTTGCCTGCATTGTTGCTACTGATAAGTGCCTGTGTTCGACCAGCTGCGGAAATCGCGCTGGGTGACGTTCAAGCCCAAACGATTGAAAATAGCGTAGCGGCAACGGTTGCATCCATTCCAACGGTGACCGCAACCAATCCACCTGTCATCATTATTCAACCTACTGAATCATTTGATAACTTCAGTTTGCCATCATCTGAAGAGCTAACAGCTCAAGCACCGACTGCAACACCGACGAATATTCCACCGACTGCAACACCAACTGCAGACCCAGATGAACCAAACACTCCAGCCCCAACATTTACACCGCCATCGCTGCCATACACTTCAGCAGAAGAACATTTCTGGTTCCGTCGCCCCGTTCCCGAAGGCTCAGCCGTTTGGACTGACAAGGAATACCCATACGGGTCAACAAAAGGGGGGCTGTTACGAACACATCACGGGGTTGAGTTCAACGTTGGGTATGACACACCCATTCTTGCCGCAGCATCTGGCACGGTTGTCGTTGCAGGGAATGACGCTGAGCAGGTTTATGGGGCGCACACAAATTTCTATGGCAACCTGATTGTGATTCAGCATGATTCCATTTGGCAAAACCAACCTGTGTACACACTCTATGGCCATTTAAATGACATCTATGTGTCTGTAGGTCAACGTGTTGAAATGCAACAAACAATTGGCCTATCAGGGGCGACAGGCATCGCAGACGGCCCACATCTTCACTTTGAAGTCCGCTACGGAACGAATAGCTACGAATCAACAAAGAATCCCCTCTTGTGGCTTTATCCTTTCCCCCAAAAATCGGCCGTTGCCGGCAGAATTAGCTGGCCAGATGGGAGCGATGTGCTGAATGCCCCTGTCCGCCTGGTTCGAGTCGACGCTCAAAATCGATACCAAGCCACAACCACCTATGCAGGACCAACTGTCAATGCAGACTCCCAGTGGAATGAAAACTTTGTCATCGATGATGTTGATCCAGGCTTTTATGAAATTATTGTGGATACAGGAACGAAAAAGTATCGTGCAGAGGTTTGGGTATTTGCGTACCGAACGAGCTTTGTTGAGATTGTGCTGGAATAGCCAACTTATTTGATACCAAGCTGTTTTGCAGCAATCCAATCGAACCAGCGATCGGGGAGCCATCGGGGCAAAAGCCAACCTGTTAGCAAACGTCGTGGAATAGGATATCTAGTTTTTGGTTTTCTTACCGTCAAGGTTCTGTAGATTAATTCACTAATCCGCTCAACGGGCATATTATTTGACTGGCGTTCAGCCATTTGTTTGGCAAGCGGTTCAAAAACACGGCCGTATTCTGTCCCCATATAGCGCTGAATTTGCTCCTGGAATTTACCAATAATGGGCGTTTGAACTGTACCTGGCTCAATAAGAATGACATCAATATCAAACAACATCAATTCACGTCGCCACGAATCAGAAAGCGCTTCGAGTGCATGTTTAGAAGCGGCATAAGCACCTAAAAAAGGATAGGCGATTTGGCCACTCACTGAACTGATATTGATAATCCGGCCAGGGGGATTCAAAGGATTATCTTTTGCGCCTAATAACGGTAAGCAAGCTTGCGTAACGGCCGTTACCCCAACCACATTCACTTCCAACTGCTTTCTCAGCATTTCTAATGGCAAATATTGCAAAGGTCCAGGCGTGGCAATCCCCGCATTATTGACAAGCCCCTGTAACCCTTCCCCATTGAGATGTTGTTTGAGATGAGAAACGGCCGTTTTTATGGCAGCCTCATCGGTGACATCGAAAATTAAAGGCACAAATCCGTCCCCTAATTCCAGTTTAACACGAGCAGCATCCTCTTCTGAGCGAACAGAACCAAACACGCGCCAACCTTTTTCAAGCAAATATCGGGCGGCATCATACCCAATGCCAGAGGAGGTACCCGTTATCAAGACGTTTTTCATAAGCTAAATGGGGAAATTAAATTGAGGATTGACTCTAACTAAGCGGCAAATCAATCCTCAATCAAAAATGATTAGATGCGGTTTAGGGCGCTTTTTAGGTCGTTGATCAAATCTTGAGCATTTTCAATTCCGACTGAAATGCGAACAAGACCCGGATCGATCGCTAACGGAGAATCAGCAACCGAGGCATGGGTCATGGGTGCAGGTAATTCGATAAGGGATTCGACACCACCGAGTGATTCAGCAAGCGTAAACAATTCGGTGTTATTGGCAATGATTCGTGCGGCTTGTTCGCCCCCATGCAATACAAATGAAACCATCCCACCGGGCCCAGCCATCTGACGTTGAGCCAATTCATATTGAGGATGATTATCCAATCCAGGGAAAATCACCTCAGATACTTTTGGATGATCTGCTAGGAATTGCGCAACTTGGGTTGCATTACGGCAGTGTGCGCCAACACGAAGTGCCAATGTTTTGATACCACGTAGCGTTAAAAAGCAATCCATCGGACCAGGAACAGCACCAATTGCATTTTGAAGGAACTTGAGCTGTTCATACGCTTCCGTATTGTTGGTGATAATGGCGCCACCTACAACATCAGAGTGTCCACCAATATATTTTGTAGTGCTGTGAAGCACAAAGTCAGCCCCAAGTGACAATGGTTGTTGCAATATCGGTGACGCAAATGTGTTATCGACACCCAACCACGCCCCATTGCGGTGTGCAACCTCAGCGACGGCTTTAATATCAGTCAATTTAAGCATGGGGTTTGTTGGGGTTTCGAGCCAAACCAATTTGGTTTTATCACTGATGGCGTTTTCTAATTCTTCTAAGTCGGTGGTGTTGATAAAGGCAAATTCAACCCCATATCCAGCTAATACTTTGGTAAACAGACGATAAGTGCCACCATACACATCATTCCCACAAATGACCTGCTCGCCAGGTTTAACAAGCTTCATCATGTTATCAATTGCGGCCATCCCAGATGCATAGGCTAGAGCATGTTTACCCCCTTCTAGGGCAGCTAATGAATTGTGCAACGCTGTACGTGTGGGGTTATCTGAACGGGAATAATCGTATCCTTTATGCTCAGCGACATCAGTTTGAGCAAAGGTTGAAGTTTGGTAAATCGGCGTCATGACAGCCCCTGTTGAGGGATCATGTTCAACACCGGCATGTACTGTTAATGTTTCAATGTGGAAATTTGAGTCAGACATATGAATCTCCTTTTTGCGAATTAGACCTCGTTCAGATTAATTGGTCAACCATTTGTTTTTAAGCAAAGGTCGAGACAGGTACAATACTGAATGAGATGAAAACGCAGTCCAAAATCAACCTTGTCGTCCAGCAGTTCACTCTTTTTTTCTTTCTGTTTATAGGCGGTTTGGCATCCAGTCGAATTGGATATGAAATCTTTTTCCCTTCGGCCATCTGGCTTGGAAACCCAATTGTTGTATTTCCTTTGGTCGGTATTTTAACGGCCGTTTTATGGGGCATCATCTCTCAAAGAATTGACCAATCTGCCGTAAACTTAAGCCCTCTGCTCCTAAATTTTGTCTATCTCAGCAATCCTCAAATCAACTTAATCCAAAGCCGCTTACTTTTTGCAGCTTCAATTTGGCTCTGCTTGCTTTTATTCAGTCAGGAAAAATTAAAAAAACGGCCGTTTTACGGGCTCCTTTTTATTTGGGGTGCATTACTCCCTATCTACCTAATAACAGTCTCCAATTTAGTAGGCCGAGATGACACGTTTGAATTTCAGGTCGTCACGCCGCAATTAGGGATTGTCCATCCGACAGGGTATCCACTTTATTTGCTTTTAGGTCGCTTATTCACATTGATTCCAATAAACACTGTGGCCTGGCGACTTAATTTT
>JANQSK010000476.1 GCA_028284105.1 Anaerolineae bacterium | reverse complement strand
ATTGACTAATTACACGGCTCACATCAGCAACAAGGCCGGGACGATCTAAACATTGCAGCTCAATGATAGAGCGATATCGCATGTTAACAGTATTCCAATCGGCATTAACAAGGGGTTTCAAAAATCGAATTCTCGGGCAATCAACCCGATGCACTGTCACCAAACGCCCCTTCGTCACATAGGCAACAATCGGATCAGGTGGAATTGGATTACAGCAGCGCCCTAATCGCTGTGGTAAATCAGCTTGTGCCAGAGAAGCCACGGTTGCTTTTAACGCAGGCTGTCGATTGATTGGATCAAGCAATGGAATAAGTTGGTCTACAACATCTGAGGCTTCCCGCTGGCGAATTCCCACAGCAATAAGCAAGTTTTGCCGAGAATCATATCCCATTCTGTGAGCCACTTTTGTAAGTGGTTCAGCAGCTTGTGAAAAGGGGATTTGGTGATTGCGCTCTTTTAAGTTCGCATCGACAAAACTCCACCCTAAATCTGCTGCATCAGATGGATTTTCACGTTTAAGCCAACGACGTATCGCTGTTCTAGCTCGTTTTGTTTTAACAATATCGAGCCACTCTGCTGAAGGTCCAATATTGGTTGTTCCGGTTAAAATTTGGACGACATCCCCCGTCTCCAAAATATGGTCAAAAGCTACATTACGGCCGTTTACCAACACCCCTGTACACTGATTCCCCAACGCCCAATGCACCGCGTACGCAAAATCGATCGGCGTGCTCCCTTCAGGCAATTGAATCAAATCCCCTTCAGGTGTCACAACCGTTACCCGACCCTCGGGGGGCGCATGCCATTCCCCAAATTGAGGTAAAAGCCGGATGGGAACTTGTTGCCACTGCGCCGTCAAGCCGTGATCCGCCACCAGGTTCATTTGCCTTGTCCTGATAGAGATCAATTGAAGCTCATCATTCGGCAACCGCACTCGAGTATGAATGCCTCGATAGCCATTTGGTTTTGGTGCAGAAATATAATCTTGGAATTGACTGAACTGGGGTTGGAATAGCTGATGAATGTAGCCAAGCGCTTGATAGCAAGCGTCCTCAGTTTCTGTTTCTACCACCACTGTTTGAATGGCCGACCAAGATAACGGCCGTTTTGCCAGCGCAGACTCCTGCCGAAAGAGGTCATAGATACTCTTGGCGCGGCTATTGGTGTTGATGAGCATCCCTTTACTGGAAAGATGCGTTTCAATTTGTGTTAAAAGTTGGGAGAGGTTTTGGTTTTGCTGGGTTTGGGGATAACGGCCGTTGAGTTCTTCATACTGCTCGGGGTGCAAGGTCAAAAAGGCGAGATCGTGGAGCTTTCGCTTGACCAAACGCATGCCTAATCGCTCGGCAAACGGGACAAAGATGCGCATAGTGGTTGTCGCGAACTCCTGTTGTCGAACAGGATCTAAGCAGTGAATTGTCGGAAAATTATGCAGCTTATCAGCTAGTTTCACAACCACCGCTAGCGGCGACTTTTGCAAAATCATAGCCACCCACGGTAGTTGCGCCATCACATCATCATCCGAATCCCCTGTACCTGCCGCCAACATCGGCCCCATCCGTCCTAAACGTGAAATATCATGTACAAGAACGGACACATTAGCCCCAAACTGCTCCTCAAGAGCATTTTCTTCTATTGGGTTTGCATAATTCGGTTTATGAACGTCATGGAGAAGGCCTGCGAGCAGCACCGGCAATGGTGCATGCCATCCTGCCAAAATTTCAGCAACGCCTAAACAGTGTGAAATATACGGTTTATCATCTAAACGGAGATGTCCATCGTGGACGGCTTCAGCAAAGGCGACCCCATCCCTCAAACGAGAAAGCTCCTCGTCGCTCAAATAGCGTGAGGTGAGCCGTATTAACCAATCAGATAATTGGATGCCGCCTGAAACCATACAGGTATGATAGACAATTTTTGTCGTTTTGTCCACAAAACGACGGAGATACTATTCAATTTTATAATTCTTCAAAGGTCCAACCTGGGGCGCCAAGATACGGCCGTAAATCTTCATCTTTCAAAAGTTCACGCACTGTCGAGGTCACATCTGACTCCCCAGCCTCTACAAGTTCGTGGTACCGTTTCGCCCAGCGAAAGAAGAGCCCCCCTGCCCGCCGGTGCTCAATAAGCATCAATTGAGAAAAAGCACCCGCCTCTTCTAGGAAGCCTGACTCCACATAGTCCCGCTCAATGTCAGCGTAATCATAGTTGATTCGACACAGTTCGCTTTGCCATCCTTTTGATTGGGTATATGTAAAACGGCCGTAGCAGGGTCGACGATCCCGATCGAAAGAGGAGCCAATCGAGCCAATATTCACAATTTGAGAGCTGCCAACGTCTCGAATCAACGGTTCATGGGTATGGGAGGTCACAAAAACAGCCGGGGGTGGAGAGATTAACGGCTCAAGTTCCTCATCACTCATTCGCTGAAAAATGCCTTTGCGATTATTCCCCATTGCGGCGTGCGTGGCTCGGAATTCGCTTCCATCAGGCGCCTTCCAACTAAATACCTCATCCCAATCTTTAAACAGTGTCGCTTTGTCTTCCCCAATTTGATTATAGGCCCAATGCGCAAACTGATTGATTTCATAACCAGGTTTTGACTCTGCATCTTCAATTGAGGCACAGTACAAAATAAAATCTTCGTGGTTTCCCCTCAGTAAATGCCACCCTTCATTTGCCTGTTTATCTAAGATGATATTTAAACATTCTGCGGAACGAGGCCCCCGATTCACCACATCACCATTGACAACAACCTGGTCAGGTTGCCAACGCTCAATATCCTCAAGAGCTGTTTGAAGTGCGGGGAGATTGCCATGAATGTCAGAAAGGACCACAATTTTCATTAAATTACACCTATGGGAGTTTTGGAGTTCGTGGGGCGTTTCTTTATAATCGCTCCTTCAAATTGTATCATAGTTGTTTTATTACATCATGAAAATGAGCGACTTTTCACAAGATGGACAATCTGACTAAGATGGCGTATTCTTTACGGATATTTGTGATTTCCAATAAGTTTATCAATCGTAAACTGGAACAATTTTTGTAAATCACGGCGTAAATCACACAAAGAAACCAAGATTTTTATCTAAATCGATTGTTTGATTTACATTTTTAGGAGAAAAGAGAACCGAGCTGAGCAGTATACCCCATGTATTTTGGAATTGATTTTGGGACAACCCATACAACGGCCGTTGCCTTTGATGGTCAGGAATTAACCTTCATTCCGCTTGACCATGCCAATAACGATCCTCATCTTTTACGTTCGATGCTTTATATCAATCGGGCGCATGAGTCCATCTTAGGTGTGGAAGCTGTTCAATCGTACCTCAAAGATAATACAGGACGGCTTGCCAAGCTTGAGCAAAAGAAAGTGGGCACAATCGAAAACACCGTGTCTCGCGTTACGCGTATGCCACTAGAGCCAGATGGGCCCATTGTGATTGTGTATGATGTCATCATTGAAGAAGACGTTGGGGCGTTGGGACGACTCTTGCAGTCCATAAAAACAGGCTTACGTGATCCAGAATATCCAGGCACAACTATCTTTGATCGCTTTTTCTCAATTGAAGAACTCATCGCCATTCTGCTAACCCACGTCAAGAAATCAATTCAAAAGAAAACGGGTAAGGCTGTCACATCAGCCACGTTTGGCAGACCCGTTCAATTTTCGGAAGATGAAGAAGCTGATGCACTGGCAGAAGCACGATTACGAAAAGCAGCTGAGCTAGCCGGATTTGAGTCGATTGATTTTCTACCTGAACCCGTGGCAGCAGCCCTTTTCTATACAAAAGATTTGAAAGAATCAAAGACCATTCTCGTTTTTGATTTTGGTGGTGGTACGCTTGATTTAACCATTATGAAATCAAATCCCAATCAACCCCTCTCTACCCAAATTTTAGGGGTGCAAGAGGTACTTGTTGGGGGGGATGATTTAGATAGCGCCATCATGCGAGAAAAAGTTTCTCCCTACTTTGGCG
>JANQSK010000448.1 GCA_028284105.1 Anaerolineae bacterium | reverse complement strand
GAATTGGATAGCTTCCACGTTCAGCAACAAGGGCCAAAGCATCTGGACCACTATGTAATTCGTCAAAAAGGCTCGGGATTTCTTGGACTTGACCGACCGTAACGTCTACACTTTCAACTTCGCCACGCTCAATCCACATATCCCATTCAAGAATATCTTCCCAAACTGCATCAATTGGCGTAAATCCTTGGCGTTCAGCAGAACGGCGAAGTAATGTATTTGCATGTGTGAGTAAGACCTTTACATCAGGAATAGAAAACACATCACGGGCAATATTGGCTGCCAGCACATTCACCTCAGGATTTGGTGTGAGGGCCAAAAAGGTTCTCATTGATTCAGCATCAGCATCCTGGAGGATGTCTTCATCTAAACCATCACCTTGGATTGCATTTAACCCTTCTGCTTTTGCCATTTCGCAGTTGTGATGATTGACGTCAATCAACCAAACAGGTCCGGTTTCTGCTAAATGCTTAGCGAGCAACCGAGCTGTTGGTGAAGCACCAAGGATGAGTACACCTCGCCGTTCATCTGTTGACCGAACTAATTCACCTCGTCGTTCTAGCCACTCAGTTGTGTATTTCAAAAAGACAGGGACTGTTGCAGTTGTGAATATAGCCATAAATACCAGTACCGAGAAGATTTCTGGCGTGATAATGCCAAGCTCTAGACCAATTTGGGCAATAATAATTTCAACAGCCCCTCGCCCATTCATACCTGCACCAACGGTAACCCCTTCAC
The DNA here is from genome assembly GCA_028284105.1 of Anaerolineae bacterium. GTDB lineage: Bacteria > Chloroflexota > Anaerolineae > Promineifilales > Promineifilaceae > QQUD01. The sequence continues at coordinate 6,920 of JANQSK010000448.1, read as the reverse complement.
GCCAACCATACCCACTCGGCAAATAAAAGACAGCTGTACCCACGATTTTCCCAACTGTTGCAACAACGGTGACAGCGACCAACATCAGCAAGCTGTTTTGGAAAACATCAAGGGAAACATGGAAACCAGCGGTAACAAAGAAAATGGGGGCTAAAAACCCAATCGAAACATCATGTACCAATTCGTTGAGTTGGTGTGACAATTTTGGCTCTAAGACAGTGCCTTCACGCAAGAACAACCCAGCCAAAAATGCACCAAGAATTTCATGAAGTCCAGCTAGATGTGCCAGTTCAGCAAATAAAAGGGCAATGAGCAAAATCAATGTTGCATTGAAAGTTCGTCCGGTAAGACCTGCCTTTGCCAGCCTTCGCCATAGAGGAGGAAAGACATACAAGCCAATCGCAGCCACCACCGCAAAAAACAGAATCGCTTTACCAGCAACCAAACCTAGTTCCGGAACAGATAGCCCACCACCATCAAAAATACCAATAATTGCGGCAAAAACGATGAGTGCTAACGTGTCAGAAATAAGAGCCCCAGCCATCAAAACATGTGCAATACGCGTATTTAATAGCTTTAAATCAACTAAAATTCTAGATTTTGTAGCGAGCGATGTAACACCAGCAGCAATACCTACAAAAAGACCGGCCGCGCTTGAGCCGCCCAGACCGGTCACCACCCAGTATGCCAATACAAATGGCGTGATGAAACCACCTAAAGCAGCAAGCATTCCAGCCCAAGATGCTTTAAATAATTCCTTAGGATCAATTTCCATACCGATGTAGAGCATCATGAGCAAGACACCAACTTCGGCAAGCACTTCCAATGGCTCACTAGCTTGCAATAACCCCAACATAGGTGGCCCCAAAATGATTCCTGCTGCCAATTCTCCAAAAATCGACGGGTAGCCAAGGCGGGTGCTTATATTGCCAGCGATCAATGCTGCTAACAATACAAAGAGAAGATTTAAAATGCTTAATTCCATGAATTTTTCCTTAATTTACATCTCGATTAAAGCTGTATGATTCACTGATGTTTTAATTTACCTACAGAAGTTGCTTTCAATTTAATAGTCAGGCAAGTGAATGTAACTAAAGATTTAGTATCATTTTATCTGTAAACATCAGAAAGTGGTTTGATTTATCCATCAACCAGGCTCTTTTACTTTATTTTCTAGTTGATAATCCCTATTCCTCATAAATCTTATTGTTTTGAAAATGGCAAGATTCTCGCACACTGTTCTATCATTAATTCTAAGTTGTGGCTTCCAATCCTTACCGAGGCTTAACGCGAGCAGAGAATAACTAATTCAATTTTTCAAAATCATTCAACTTTATTGCTTTGTTCCTAAAGTTTTTAAATAATCCGATACTGCGAGATGAATGGATTTCTTATGTACCGGTGTAGTTAACAACGAGCATGCTACTTTAAACTACATTTGTTTTTATGCAATAAACCAATTCAGAAGAAAATTGAATTGATTGAACTTCCCAAGAACGGCCGTTTTGCCATCGTTCAAACTGTTCTGCATAATGCGCTGCCATCCCAATTTTACGCCCCCCCAACGTTTGCAAAGGAAAACTAATCACCAAATGCTTAGCATTTAAAGCATCCAAAAGCTGAGAAACGGCCGTTTTTTCAATCATCTCTAAAACGGGCAATGTTTTCAAAATAAATGCCACATCCACCGCTTGAGTCGGTGGCTTAGAGACAACATCTTGGGCAATAGCCTTACCATTGATTTCTGCCACTTCAAAAAATTGGTTGAGAAAATCCATCATATCGGTGTAGATGTCAACGGCCGTATAACACACATCTTGGGGCAAATTCATCCATGGAATTGCAAGGGGATTCAAACCAGAAGCTATATCGAGCACAGAGGTTACTGGTGGCAATTCCGCAAAAATAGCGGCATAAAATTCTTCTAAAATAGGCAATCGCTCACTAGTTGATGCATGCTGGCGCATAATCGTCTGGCAAGCAGCTTGGAGATCACTGTTTTTCAACAAATCGAGCGAATGACCCACATTAAGTCCCCCATCTTGGTAAGCCCCGCCTACCTGATGAAGTTTATTTTTCGTCGCTTTAATCGCCTCTTTTAGTGATCGTCGTTTTTGAAGCTCACGCTCCCCAATTTGGACAATCAAATCTGAGGTAATATGTCGATATTTGCTTGTTTTTGAAACGGCCGTTACCAGTTGGTCGATTTGTGACATTGATTGATTAAGCTTCACTTTTTATACTTAAGATGATGCGTCCGATCATAAGATAAGCTTCTATAATACAAGACAAGTTTGACACTAAACTATATCTCAAAAACCAGATGAACAAACAGGAACTCAAAAAACACAGCAAATTTCTCAGCCTCATCTTAAGGCACCAACCAGAAGTTGTGGACATTCAACTTGATGAACAAGGTTGGGTTGATATTGATGTTTTACTCAATGCACTTAATCAAAAGGGACGCCATATAAATAGATCCCAGCTTGAAACCATTGTCCTTAACAATGATAAAAAGCGGTTTACCTTTAATAAAGATGGCTCACGCATCCGTGCCAATCAAGGCCATTCAATAAATATTGATTTAGCATTGAAGCCACAAACACCTCCAGATGTACTTTATCATGGAACGGCCGTTCGTTTTCTCAATTCCATTCGGCAACAAGGCTTGGTCAAACGGTCAAGACAGCATGTTCACCTATCCTCAGATGAAGAAACCGCCCGGAAGGTTGGCAGTCGTCACGGCAAACCGGTCATTTTAAGCATAGGCGCCAAACAAATGCATCAAGATCAGTATCAATTTTTCTTATCAAAAAATGGGGTGTGGTTAACAGACCATGTCCCCCCTCAATATATCCAATCATGACAAACGAAGAAGCCCAAACCATTGTCCAAATCATTCAGGAAGGCATGCCGCTTAAAACAAGATTTCAAGAAGAGTCTTGGGGCGTCACGTTCGAAGCAGATGGTCGTTTCCGATATTACAGTTCACGCATGATTGAGTTTGAAGATGAAAACGGCCGTTTACAAACAAAATGGGAAACAAATGAACGCTTTTACACAGAAGAGGGATTGGTTCGCTTTTTTGAAAAACTATATCGGTTTGATGTAATAATGCGTTGGCTTGAGCCTAGAGGTTAGGGGAGTTGGGGATTGGGGATCAGGGATCGGGATCAATGATACTGGTTTAATGAGGAAAGTTTTTTGCCAATCCTCAATGAACCAGCAATTATCTAAATCGCCTCAAACTTTCCATCATCATTGTCATGAATCGAAGATTATGCATTGTAGCAAGGCGCGGAAAGAGGCTGTCGTTGAGTTTAAAGAGGTGGTGCAAATAGCCAAGGGAGTAGTTACTGTTGATGAGGCTGTCGTTATAGGGACACACAGGCAAATCTTTTTTCTTGTGTTTATCATCACCAGGGTAAATATATTTGAAAAAACGGCCGTTTAATTTTCCCGCATTCGGATCTTGAGTAAATGTATATAAACGGCCGTGGCGGGCATCTCTCGTTGGCATCGTGCTATCAAAAATGTTATACCCCAATCGTGTACAGGTCACAATGCTTTCAGGGTGACCGATACCTAAGCCATGAAGCGTAAACTGATTAGGTATTAACTTCCGGGTCATTTCCACCATATCAACCAGTAAATTGCCATCAGCATCTAATGGCCAACCCCCATACCCATAGCCATCAAATCCAATTTCAAGGAGTTGTTCAGCACACTGCTGCCTTAGTGCTTCTTCATTTCCCCCTTGAACCACCGCGATCAGTAACGGCCGTTTTTGTTCCCCTCTTCGCTGATCTAAAATTCGATCAAACTCTTTACGGCAGCGTTTGGCCCATGCCACAGTTCGCTGGACCGATTTTTCTTGCTCGCTTATATCATCATCAACATGCGTGCAATCATCTAGGCAAATGACAACATCGGCACCATAGCTTAGCTGAAGCTGCACCGATTTTTCAGGGGTCAAATTAAACTTGCGGTCCGAGCCTTCGGGTTTGAAAGAGGCCCCTTTATCATTAATAGAGCCCCGCTTTGATTGTTGACGAAGTAGTGAATAGATTTGAAAGCCACCTGAGTCTGTGAAGATAGGATTTGCCCACCCGCTCATTTTATGAAGGCCCCCTAAGGCTTGAATCGTCGATGACCCTGGGCGCTGCATCAAATGAAACACATTCATCTGCACAGCTTGAATGCGGCAAGACATTAAATCTTGTCCATCAACTGAGCGAACAACCCCTTGTGTCCCATCTGGCAAGAACAAAGGCAAAGCAATAGAGCCACTTGGCGTTTCTAACTGTGTTGGAAATTGGGTCATATTAAATCAAGAATTTTCCACTTTCATAAAACAGTTCATCATCAACCCAGATTTGCCCACCATCACGCATATCACAAATCATATCCCAGTGAATTGCGGATACATTTTTACCGCCAGATTCTGGATAACTAGCCCCGACAGCCATGTGGATGGTGCCACCGATTTTCTCATCAAACAAAATTGATTTTGAGAATCGATCGATGCCATTATTAGTGCCAATGGCAAACTCTCCTAAATAGCGAGCTCCCTCATCACTATCAAGAGTAGTGTTGAGAAATTCTTCATTTTTCTTTGCTGAGGATTGAACAACTTTGCCTTGCTCAAACTTGAGCTCAATTCCATCTACTTCCCGACCAGCCATAATGGCAGGATGGCTAAATCTCACCCATCCATTAACTGATTCTTCAACAGGCCCTGTAAATATCTCGCCACCGGGCATATTTTTCTCACCACCATCGTTAATAAATGTCCGGTCTTCAATTGACATAGCGAGATCAACGTGCGGGCCTTTGACAGCTAGCTTCTTTTTTCCTTTTAGGAAATCGACATATCGCTGCTGACTTTTCTGAACTGTTTTCCACTCAGCAACAGGATCTTCTTTATGGAGTAAGCACGCTTGATAAACAAAATCTTCATAATCGCTCAATGACATATCCGCTTCTTGGGCAAATGCATGTGTGGGGAACATGGTACCAACCCAACGAAATTCACCCGTTGAGGATCGTTCCATCATCGTTTTTTGCAGTGCCATTTGAGCCATTTGACTCATTCTTTGACGCGCTGGGTCTACTTTTGTCATTGCGCGTGTATTCTCGCTCCCCATCAAGCCGATGGCACAATCAAATGTCTCGACGATGAGCTTATTAATATCCGAGACATAATTGAGTTGATCATCGTTACCTTCTCGTAGAAAAAACTCTTGCATTTCAGCATCTGCAAAATTGGCAAGAGGATGTCCACCTGCTTTGACAACTTCTTTGTACACAGCAAGCATTAACGGCCGTGTTACCAAGTTCCCATTAATGACCACCTTATCACCAGGTTGAACTCCAACACAATAATCCACTAAGAGCTTTGCTAGTTTTTGTACTCGACTGTCGACCATCCAACTTCTCCATTATGATTGGGAATTTATTGAGCAAAATTAAGTGAAACGAAGTTCCTGTTTTGAAAAAAATGACAGCTTCAAATTTCGTTTCCTCGAGGTTCTGAAGCTTTTGGTAAGTAATTTTCAACAAATATTTTGAATACTCAAGGGTAATATGAAAATTACTTTCAGGAGAACAAAAGCTCAAATAAGTGTTTTAATTAAAGAAACGTTTTGTTCTCCACTAACAAGGGTTTTCATTTTAGAAACTTCGGAACATTTAAACCTATCAACTACAAATTTCACAATTGTAACATGTGGCAAGAAAAATTAAGAACGGATACACTTCAGCACATGAAATTATCTGTCATCATCCCTGTCTACAACGAAGCCTCAACCTTAGGCGCGCTATTAGAACGGGTTCTTGCAGTCCCGCTTGACAAAGAAGTGGTCATTGTTGACGATGGGTCTGATCAAGCCACAAAAAATTTACTAGAAACGGCAGCCGGAAACAAAAATGTCACGTTGATTACTCATTCTGAAAATCAGGGGAAAGGCGCCGCAATTTGCACAGCATTAAATCACGTTCAAGGGGATGCTATCATCATTCAGGATGCTGACCTTGAATATTATCCCGAAGATTATCCAACCCTTATTGAGAAATTCATGGTGTCAAATGCGCAAGCGGTGTATGGTGTGCGTGATTTGAGCGAACGCTCTTTTTTGATGAAATGGGGTAACCACGCCATGACATTTGCCACGAACATTTTGTTTGGCAGTCGCCTTCATGACATGGAGACTTGCTATAAATTGATTGACCGTCAACTCATGCAATCTCTTCAACTCAACAGCCGTGGCTTTGAGATTGAAGGTGAAATTACTTCTAAGCTTTTGAGCATGGGTATTGACATCAAAGAAGCACCAATACGGTATGAGCATCGGAAAGAAGGGAAAAAGTTGACCCCTTGGGATGGCATTCCCACTTTGTTAGCCTTACTCAAAACGCGTTTTAATGGTTTCTCACCCCCAAACCCCCAAACTGAAAATTAACATTCACAAAATTGAAATTAAATAAAAAATGGCAAAACTGTTTTGTGTTCCAAAACAGTTTTGCCATTGAAGCGACACTATTTCTAAGTTGATTTAGATTCTAGCATCTATTCTTCTTCTAAAGTGATAATTAATTCACCAATATCAGTTTGTTCGCCAGGTAATACCGGCACAAATTCTGAACCTAGGCTAAATTCTCCGGTATATTTTGCCCAGCTGTCACCTGTTTGAACCACAATTGAATACAAACCAACAGGCACATCTTCAAAGGTAAACACGCCATCTGCATCGGTCGTGGCTTGTTGAGAGTATGGTTGTTCTGAACAGGGTGTTGGACCGTTGAAGCTACTGTAAAGTTCTTCAACACAAATCTCTACAATGGAGTCAGTATAAGGAGCCCCGTCAAGAGTAAAGTAACCGGTCAAGGAACCTGGTGCTTTATCCTCAGGAGCAGGCAAA
>JANQSK010000426.1 GCA_028284105.1 Anaerolineae bacterium | reverse complement strand
GATCGGTTTTTTAATGAGCCATCGATTACTTACAACTATAAATGGTTGCGAGGCGTTGGTAATGAGGAGTACACGGGAGCTCACTTCGATTTTGTTTATATGGGGCGTGGATCCACTAATTTGCATACAACTTGGGTTCCATTTGGAGACATTCCGGTAGAGCAAGGTACTTTGGCTATGTGTGTAGGCTCGAATCACCTTCCTAGTTTTGCACCGATTCGTGATACCTACGGACGAATGGACGTTGACCGAGATTTAGTTGAGGGGTGGTTTACCAAAGATCCAATGGAAATCGTTGAGAAATTTGGTGGTCAGTGGGTGACTGGTGAGTTTTTCGCTGGTGATGTCATCCTCTTTGGAATGCATACGATGCATGCTTCTACAACAAATTTGACTGATCGTTTTCGTTTAAGCTGTGATGTTCGATTCCAGCCGCTAAATGATGAAATGGATGAACGCTGGAAACCTAAAGGCGAAGGGCACACAGCAGCATTCAAAATAGTGAAATCAATGCAACGTGCTCGAGAAGAGTGGGGCGTATAACAATAGAATCTGAATTGAGGGAATTTTGATTCTGTTTTATTGATAAGGAAAAATCAGATGACTGTAATGCCGTTTAAAAAGCTGAGGAATATGTCAGCGATAGAAAAACGGAATCTAAAATGGGGGCTTCTTTTTGTCTCCCCTTGGATTCTTGGGTTTCTAGTGTTTGAACTATATCCGACGCTATCTTCACTATATTATAGCTTTCATCGCTATGATATTATCCGTGATCCAGTTTTTCTAGGGTTTGACAATTACATAAACCTCTTTACCGATGATCCTAATTTTCCAACGGTTTTATGGAATACCCTGTACTACACTTTGATTGGAGTACCTTTGGGGATTGGATTTGCCTTTTTAGTTGCCAATTTGTTGAATACTAAAATTGTGGGACGCACTTTTTTCCGTGGTGTGATTTATATGCCAGCAATTGTTCCAGCCGTTGCCTCAGCGATGGTATGGCAATTTTTAATGAATACACAATTTGGGGCGATTAATGGGATGCTCAGAGCGTTTGAATTGCCTATCATCCCGTTTTTGTCTAGCCCTACATGGTCAAAGCCTTCTTTGATTTTGGTATTGATTTGGACACAAGGTGCTGCAGTGGTCATTTTCTTGGCATCTCTGCAGGATGTACCACGATCACTTTACGAGGCAGCATCAATAGATGGCGCAAATGGTTGGAGGCAATTTCTTAATATTACCATTCCAATGACATCTCCCATTATTTTGTTTAATTTGATAACGGGCTTTATCAATGCATTCCAGGAATTTACGATTCCTTGGTTGCTCACACAAGGAGGGCCGATGAACTCAACTGAGTTCTTATTGACCTTCCTCTACAGGAACGCGTTTATCAATTTTAGGATGGGTAAAGCCTCGGCAATTGCTTGGGTGATTTTAGCCATTATTGTGGTTTTTACAGCGTTATTGCTTCGATCTTCAGCGCGCTGGGTCTATTACGGAGGTGACTGATGACGACAGTAATTAAAAAGCCAACCACACAAACCGATCAATCTCAAGATTCTGCTGTAACGATGAGCCGCATTTTAGGTGTTTTGGGTGAGATAGGTAAATATGTCATCTTAATTCCGCTGGCAATCACTTTTATGTTTCCAATTTATTGGATGTTTGTGTCGGCCTTAAAAGATGACCCCCAAGTTTTTACCGTTCCTCCTGTATTGCTTCCAAATCCAGTCTTTTTTGAGAACTTTGTTGAAGCATGGACGATTTTACCTTTTAATACTTTTGCATTTAATACAGTCTTTCGGTACGTATTACCCACGACAATAATTACGGTGCTGTCTTGCACTATAATTGCTTACGGGTTTTCAAAGATTGATTGGCCCTATCGTGACCAGATTTTCTACATAGTTTTATTAACAATGATGTTGCCTTGGGCAGTCAAGATGGTACCACTCTTTTTAATGTTTAGAGATTGGAATTGGTTGGATACTTATTTTCCATGGACCGTCACGGCCGCTTTTGGGACACCCTACTTTATCTTCCTGCTTAGACAGTTTTTTAGAACCATCCCCAATGAAATTTTAGATGCTGCACGAGTTGATGGGGCAAATGAGCTCGTTATATTGTGGCGAATTATTTTCCCACTCGCTCGACCTGCTCTTGTGGTTGTAGGGTTATTCCGGTTTATGTGGGCGTGGAATGATTATTTGGGACCTCGTATTTTTATCCGCACTCAAGAGAATTTCCCTTTGGCATTAGGGATTGATTTACTTCAAAACCGCGCTAACGATGTTGGGACATGTGCTCGCTGTTTGCCCTATTTGATGGGGGTAAGCTTTTTAGTTGCTTTACCGATTATTATCATGTTCTTTTTTGCCCAACGAACCTTTATCGAAGGTATCTCTTTGACAGGGACGAAGGGGTAATCACTGTGCTCTTCTGAGGAGAATTAGAGCACCGTTCTGGAAGAGGATTGATAGCTGAAGTTTTCTTTCTTTCATGAAGATGACCTCAGCTATCGCTAAGTTTTCGAATTCATTCAAACATTGCTGCAATTTTAGAAAAAAGTAGCAATAAAATATGTTCACTACACAGACTTTTGGCGGAGGAAATACGTCGGAAAGCACTGTGTTGCTGAAATCTGATTTTTCCCTTGTGCGCACTGTTGACGCGGGTTGACAGTGCGCACTCACTTTGAATGACAGTATCAAATGGCGTTTTTTTTTAATGCTATTTGTCACAAAGGGCGGAGCGCGCCTCATGAAAGACTGAAATATGAAGTATGAGGGTAGAAAAAAGGGGTATTGGATGAAATGTTTTGTCGAATTAGTGAAAAGTGGAAAGTGAATAGTGGGCAGTTTTAGATTTTTGTTTTTTACCTTTTGCTTTTTGCTTTTTGCTTTTTTAGCCTCCAGTTGCAATGTGGCCGGTCAACCTATATACGAGTTGACTCAAACACCATTTGTTGAAAACGGCCGTTGTTCTGGCGTATTTGTGCCGCATGACTTACCACATGTGACTGCTGAATCAGTGGAGCGGATTGGCTTCTTCATTAGCAACGGATCTGGGTTAGCAGTCAATGATTTGGATGGTGATGGGGATGCAGATCTTGTGTTAGGCAATATTTTAGGGCCTATTCAAATTTTTTGGAACGAAGGGGACTTTCAGTTTGAGTCTGAACTGTTGTTTGACGGGAGTGTGCGGGCGGTAACGGCCGTTGATATTGATGGCGATAACTGGCTTGACCTATTATTCAGCACAAGAAATGGGGATATTCAATTTTGGAAGAATCAAGGTGAGGGAGAATTTGTTGAGCAGCGGCTTGATTCAATTGAGGCCTATGTCTATTCTCTGGATTTAGGGGATGTTGATTTAGATGGTGACTTAGATCTTGTTACCGCGTCTTATGATGCTTCCATGGAACTCATTCATCGTTCTTCATTCGATAAAACTGGATTGACTGGTGTGTATTTGCATGAGAATACTACAGGGCAATTCGAAACAGTTCAGCTTGCCCCTCGTGCTCAAGCGCTTGCTCTACAACTTGTTGACCTTGATGGCAACGGCCGTTTAGACCTTCACGTTGGCAATGATTTTGATATCCCCGATGTAGTTTGGCTCAACAATGAAGAAGGCTGGACAGTTGCAGAACTTTTTAGCAGAACAACCATGAGCACTATGAGTTTTGACCGAGGCGATATCAACAATGATGGATTAACAGAACATTTTGCCGCAGATATGCATCCCTATTCTGAGGAGCCAGCCATCATGGAGCAGTGGCAACCCATTTTTGATAATATGACCCATGACATGGCTGAAGACGATCCACAACAAATGGCGAACGTGTTACAGACCAATGGAGAAAGTGGTGCCTTTTCGAATATCGCGATTGAGAGCGGTCTTTCGGCAACGGGATGGAGTTGGTCATCGAAGTTTGGAGACTTGGATCAAGATGGGTTTTTAGATCTATATGTTGTTAACGGCATGCAGGCGCTTAATAACTTTAGTCATTTGCCAAACGACACTCTCGTCGAAGAGAACTTGGCGTTGAAGAATAATCAAAGTGGTCAGTTTGATCGGATTGATGCTTGGGGGTTGAATAGCACACTGGGTGGGCGCAGCATGAGCATGGTAGATTTTGACCTCGACGGCGATTTAGATATTGTGGTCAATAATTTGAGCGGACCTAGTCAGGTTTTTGAAAATCAATTGTGTACCGGGGATAGCCTTCAAGTTGAATTGGCGTGGCAAAACTCCTCAAATTGGTATGGCATTGGCTCCCTAATTTTCTTGGAAACGGATAGTGTGACTTTGCAAAGAGACGTTAGGGTCACAAGTGGTTATTTATCTGGAGATTCGGTTCGCGTCCACTTTGGTTTTGAAGACGATACGGCCGTTCATCAAATAAAAGTGATTTGGCCAGATGGTGTTGAATCAATCCACCAGAATATTCAACCAGGTCTAATAAAAATCACCCGACAAGAATAAAACATACTGTGCGATTTATCGCATAAAAGAAATGGTATTGTGCAAAAATTACTAACAATAACTAGATTTATATTCATAATCGTTGTCATCGCGGTCGGCAGTGGATGTGCAATTCAAACTGTTACTGAACCCCATCGTGTTGACCCCGAAAATGAACCAACGCCTGTTCCTACCTCTGTGGCGATAGCGAAGCAGACATACACTGTTGAACGAGGTGGCGTCATTAAAGAAATCGTTTTGACTGGACAAGTTGTGCCAGAAATTGAGCTTTCCCTCCATTTTGAAATGAATGGAGAGGTTTCTGAGCTATTGGTTCAACGGGGGGCTCGAGTTTCACAAGGGGACGTTATCGCAGTTCTTGATCAAAGTTCAATTAACAATGAACTTTTTTTGGCCGAATCCTCGTTGAATGTGGCCCAAGCCCAATTAA
>JANQSK010000422.1 GCA_028284105.1 Anaerolineae bacterium | reverse complement strand
TGTAATAGTAATCGGGGGTGGATTTGGTGGTGCTGCAGCGGCTCAAAAGCTGGCTGAAAATGGCGTTGATGTGACCTTGATTGACAGGAAAAATTATTTTGAAGTGACTTTTGCAACCCTCCGCAATGTCACTAACCCAAAGGCTGTGGGTAATAAAGCTCGAAAACGGTACAGCGATTTTTTTGATGGCACCTTTATTCAAGCAACAGTTGAGTCGATGTCTGATAAGGAAGTGAAGCTTGCCAACAGTGAAAGCATTCGTTTTAAACAAGCCATTATCGCAACAGGCAGTCGTTATCCCACATTGCCATTGGCAAAATCTCAATCCGCTTTTGATTATTCTGAGCGAAGCCAAGAGCTGTTAGAAGAGCATCACAAACTGGCAGTAGCCAAATCAGTTTTAGTCATAGGTGGTGGCACAGTCGGTGTTGAGTTTGCCGGTGAAATCGCTAGCACATTTCCTGATAAAGAGGTTACTTTAGCACACGCATCTGATGTATTGCTCGAACGTTCAAAACCAAAGGCGCAACGCAAAGCGTTTGAACAGTTAACGGCGCAAGGGGTAAACATCAAATTAAATCGCCGTTTTGTTAAAGATGGGGATATTTATCGCTGTTCAGTCACCAACGAAACAATTCAGCCAGATATTGCTTATATGTGTGTGGGTATGGTTCCAAACACCGAATTTTTACAGGCGGAGTTATCAAATGTCTTGGATGACAGAGGGTTGATCAGAGTTGATTCCTCGATGAAAGTGGAAGGATTTGAAAACTTATTTGCTTTAGGGGATTGCTCAAATTTAGATACAAACAGGCATGGGTATGTGGCACGAGTGCAAGGAACGATATTGGCTGACATGTTGTTAAAATCCGCGGAAGGAAAGGCTTCCAAACCTTATAAAACACCGACCTTTGCAATCATTACAACGACTGGAATAGACTCAGGCGTTGCTCAGCTTCCTTTTGCGACAACAACGTGGAATTTTGTGGTGAATTTAAAACAAAAAGACCTTGGAATTAGCGAGATTTACAAAGCGATCGGAACTAAACCTGACAATATAGGGTAGTTTTTCTCGAGAGACGTGTTAAATTGACACGTCTTTCTTTGCTCCCTCATCCTTCGTTACCACAACTGCATACTTCAATGTTTTATTGAAACTTCAAACTTGCCCTTAATAGAACCAGATGTCATAATTCTTTTTATTGCTGATTATTAGCGTTGTCGAATGACACTCGGCATTACAAATTAGAGTTACGATTTTTCAAGACTATTGAGGTTTAAGTATGAAGAAACAATCGATAACTCATTCCCCACAATCGACGCAATCTGTTGAAACGACAAAATTTAATATTGATAAACGGCCGTTATCCATTTGGACAATTGTTGGCTTCGGCTTCTTCCTACGCTTGCTCATTGATACAGGCGGGCAGCTTTTCTACCCCTTTGTTCCAGTTTTTGCCGCTGGATTAGGGGTCTCTGCTGTTATGGTCGGACGGCTTATCAGCATCCAATCCCTCATAGGCCTCGTGGCCCCCATTTTTGGGAATTTAGCGGATCAACATGGGTATCGGCCATTTATGCGCTTGGGGCTTGGGGCGGTAGGCATCGGCATGATTATCTTTGCCAGTAGCCCATCTCTTCTTATTGCCATCATCGGTTCAATGATTCTTGGCATTGGATTTTCGCTTTTTACCCCAAACCTCCTTGCTTACCTAAGCGCAAATTTGCCTGCGGAACGGCGATCTCGAGGTATGGGTGCCGTCGAATTATCATGGGGACTAGCTGGCATTGTTGGAATTACGCCTTTAGGATTCGCCATTGCACGATGGGGGTGGCGACCTCCACTTATTGGGTTAGGCATCATTTTGATACTTGCCAGTTTCATTCCTGCCTTTTTTCCAAAAACAAAACAGTTGAATGCCACATCGAAAACGGCCGTTTCTCAAAACCAAACCTCCCGCTGGAACCAACTCAAGAATTTTCTCGATTTAGGAGAAAATAAAGCTTCTGCGTGGGCAGCCATTATGGGGACAGCATTCATCTCATTTGCATCGTCACATCTGTTAAGTTCATATGGACAGTGGCTTTTTGTTGATTATGGCTTAGGCTCAGATGGTCTTGGCCGAATCGCTGGCATCATTGGCTTAGGGGGTTTTACCGCCATCCTGCTTATCTCGACATTTGGGGATCGCATTGGCCCACTTTTAGGATCAAAGATTGGGGCATTTGGGGGAATCTTTGCATTCTCGTTGCTCCCATTAATCAATCTTAGCTTGACATGGCTTGTGGTCGGTCTCTTTGTTCTTTACTTCTTCTATCAATTTACGATCGTCAACGCCATTATTCTCACGTCAGTTCAAATCCCAGCACAGCGAGGCAAAATGATGACGCTTGGGTGGGCACTCGACACGATCATGATAAGTCTCGCCAACATCACTGGACCAACCGCATTTGCCCAATTTGGCCCTTGGGGGTTGGCGATCCCATCTGGATTGACGTTATTTGTTCTATGGTTGATTTTGCTTCGATTTGGTGGATCGGGACCAAGAGCGGAAATGGAAACCGTTTAGCTATTCAAATGCTGCATCTCTTTCAGATTTTGGCGTTTGTTCTCCGTTTCTCAAAACAGCACGCCATTGAGGGTAATGCTCAGCAAACGAATCAAACATCTCTTCTAGAGGCAAATCATCAAAAGAGCCACGATCAACGACATATTCCATGTGTCGCTTCCC
>JANQSK010000414.1 GCA_028284105.1 Anaerolineae bacterium | reverse complement strand
AGGTATCGTATTCGATCATTTCCAAAGCGCGATCGAGAGCTGGCTCATAGTTCCCACTGTCATAGGTGAGTGGGGCAAAATCTTGGTAGATGACTTCATTGTTGTAGGGAAATTGGTCTGGCTGGATAAAGTTTCGACGTCGGATTTCGGTGCGGTCAATGTTGAGTTCTTTGGCGGCAATATCGAGCAAGCGCTCGATGACAAATATGCCGTGCTGTCGCCCTGCCCCGCGATAAGGGGTTACGATGGTTTTGTTGGTAAAAAGCGACGTGAATTCGCTGTGATAGTTCGGAATATCATAACAGCCAAGCATGGTGCACTGGCTATTAAGCGGTACGGTGAGCCCATACGGTGCATAAGCTCCTGCGTCGTGCAGGAATTTGTCGCGGAGGGCAAGAATACGGCCGTTTTCATCTAATGCAATTTCTGCCCAATGGATTTGGTCTCGTTCGTGGGTGGTGGCGACAAAGTTTTCGCTTCGGTCTTCAATCCACTTGATGGGGCGATTGAGCTTCATCGATACCCATGGAACCAAGACCTCTTCCTGGTAAAACATCATGATTTTAGGGCCAAAGCCACCCCCAATAAATGGCGCAATGACGCGCACTTGATTTTCAGAAAGGCCGAGCATGGCGGCCATCCCGTTACGCACAAAAACGGGAGCTTGAGTGGTATCCCAGATCGTCATTCGCTGGGCACGGCGATCCCATTCTGCGACCACGCCGCGATTTTCCATGGCTGCTGCAGCGCCATGATCATAATAAAAGCGCCGTTTGATGACATGGGCAGCCGTTTTAGCGATGGTGTCAAAGTCTGCTCCATTTCCTTTTGTTTGAACGACATGAGCGTTTACGTTGTTACCAACTTGGGGTACAAATTTCACATCATCATGAACGGTGGGGCTGTCTTGAGAAACGGCCGTTTCCATATCCACAACAGCATCGAGCGGATCAAAATCGACCCAAATTTGTTCGGTTGCATCTTCAGCAATGTAACGGCTTGTTGCGATGACCATGGCGACAGGTTCACCGGCAAAGCGCACTTTGCCTTTGGCTAAAGGCACCTGGGTTCTTTCATTAAAGACCATGCCTTCCACGGGTGGAGGGGGCACAAGCAGTGGTCCATGCTGCCAATAATCGCCAAGAGATTCGGCCGTGTAGATAGCAATGACACCGTCCATCGCTTCAGCATCAGATGTGTCAATGCTTAATATGTTGGCATGGGCGTGAGGGCTTCGTAAAAATGCGACATGTGCCATATTGGGGAGATTGACATCATCTGTAAACAACGCTTGTCCACTTAGCAAGCGTGGGTCTTCATTCCGCTTGATTCGTTCACCAAAAAATTGAGTTGCTGCCATCATACCTCCGGGGAAAGTTGATACCTATTGTTAAATATAAAGATTTTTGAAGTCAGAAGCAATGAGTAAAAAAGTTGAATTTAATTTTCTGTGTCGGAAAAAATTTTGGTTGTCGTTTAATAGGCAAATCGAACAAAAGGAGGCCAAACGATGAAAGTTAAATCAACTGTTAAATCTGGACCAGACGCGTATACCAACTAAATATTTTTATTGGATAGGTAGGTCTGACAATTCAATTATTCAAAAAGACGAATTGATTTGACCTACCTAGAATTTTTTCAAAGGACAATGAAATGAAAACAAAAACAAAAGTGAAAGCCGGCGGCAATTTAAGGGCTTGGGGTTAATTCAACCTAAAGGATAATGAAATGAAAACAAAAACGAAAGTGAAAGCCGGTGGTAATTACCGAGCATGGGGTTAATCGAAACCAAAATATAAGGAGATCAAAATGAAAACAAAAACGAAAGTGAAAGCTGGTGGGAACTTTAGAGCTTGGGGCTAAGCCTTGACGCCAAACTCTAAAAGCTAAATTGCTTATTAGTAGTAGAAGCCTCTAGCATGAAAGATGTTCCGATTGCTAGAGGCTTTTGCTTTGTATTTAAACAGTGAACTTATTATGACTGTATCAAATCTTCGTTATTTTATCCCTGAAGTGGTGCAAACATCTGGCATGGATTGCGGGCCGGCCTCTCTTAAAAGTTTGCTAGAAGGCTTTGGCGTGCCTGTGAGCTACGGCCGTTTACGGGAAGCGTGCCAAACAGATGTTGATGGCACCTCAATCGACACAATGGAAGAAGTTGCTGTTCAGCTTGGATTAGAGGCTGAACAGATAATGGTGCCAGTTGATCATTTGCTGTTGCCTGAAGCGGAGGCACTGCCAGCAATTGTGGTGATTCGATTACCCAACGGGTTTACCCACTTTGTGGTGGCGTGGAAGGATCATGGAGATCGATTGGTAC
>JANQSK010000204.1 GCA_028284105.1 Anaerolineae bacterium | reverse complement strand
CTCATCCTTCAAATCTGGTTCACTGGACTTCGTTTTACGCCCAATCCAAATCCACCTAATTTGGTGCAACTCACCATCACGGATCCTTGGGGGCACTTTTTGCGAACAGAAGCCGCTTTTCATGCTGACCTATCCCAATTGATTTCAAACGAGGACGTTACGATTGTGGTTGAAGCAGATGGAGAACGATTATGGTCCAAAACGTTAACGGCCGTTGCATTCCGAGCTTATCCACAAACACCAATCCAGCTGTCATTCCCAATTCGTCCTGACGCTCATCACATTCAGCTTTATTGGATAGATAACAAAACTCAGTTCAAACATCTTCTTGACGAGCGAATGGTGTCATTTACTCAAGGACAAATCGTTCATTTGCATGATCGCTTCCCTAAATAGCTTTGTATGACATTTGTCAATGACTTTCTTGCCTTTTGTCACTTCGCTCATCCGGCCTCCTCTGACATACTTTTTGTATGACAAACAATCCCAAGGAGGAGACCATGTTTAAGAAGATTTTAGTGCCATTAGATGGATCAGAACTAGCTGAACAAGCGTTAGCCAACGCATTCTATTTAGCAAAACAAGCCAATGCTGAGTTGCTTTTACTCAGTGTAGCCCACACACAAATGGTGGTTGCCACGGCCACACCGGGTGGGGCAGCTGTCGAAGTGTTTGAGCGTCCTCACCCCCATTCACAATCTGCATTATCCACTTACCTTCATTCGGTAAGACAAGAATATGTTCCCAATGAGGTAACAGCAAGAATTAAAGTGGTTGAAGGGGAAGCGGCTGGTGTTATTTTAGATACGGCCGTTGACGAGGAAGCTGATTTAATAATTATGTCAACTCATGGCCGATCAGGCGTTTCTCGATGGGTCATGGGCAGCGTCACCGAACGCGTGCTGCGCCAAGCACCTTGTCCCGTTCTCGTCATTCGGAAACCTACTCAATTAAACAAAATGCTTATTACCTTAGACGGCTCACCTATCTCAGAATATGCCCTCACTCCAGGCGTAGAGCTTGCTAAACAATTGGGATCAAAAGTTACGTTGTTGAGTGTTGAAACAGCAAGAGACCTCGATCCAGGTTACGTGAGTATGCTTGATGAGTTAGAGCCCGGTTTAGGCGATGTGACGGTTGGTGATTACTATCATCGGACTGAAAATTATTTAGTTGAAACGGCTAAAAATGTTCAAGCCATTCTTGATGATGAAGTGAACATTGCTCCTAAAATTGGCCAGGTTGCTGGTTCGATTCTCGATCATATCGAGCGAAACGATATCGACGTGGCTGTTTTAACCACACATGGGCGAACAGGACTTCGTCGCTGGCTTTATGGCAGCGTCACTGAAAAAGTCTTACGGTCGGCGCAATGCGCTTTACTAGTTGTGAGACCACCACTATCTGAATTAAATGAATAAATAATCCAACAGTCTCAACAGGAGGATGGAATGGACGTTATTATGAACCAACTCACCATTAGCGAAATTATGACTCGCTCACCAAGAATTATTCGCCCGGACTCGTCGTTACGCCACGTGTTCAAGCTCATGAAAAACCACAACATTCGGCAATTGCCGGTTGTTGATAGCGGTAAACTCGTCGGCATTATTACAGACCGAGATTTACGCTTAGCCCTGAATGAACCCTCAATGGATTCAATCTCATGGGGAAACGATTCACGGCTCGACCGCTTAAAAATTGAAGGTTACATGACGACAAACCCTAAAACGGTGTCACCAACGACACCCATTCAACGAGCTGCGGAACTGCTTGTTGTTTACAAAATTGGGGCATTACCTGTTGTTGAAGATGGCATGATTGTGGGCATTGTCACCACGACTGACTTTCTCAACTATTTAATCAAGATGTGAGGTAGAGATGTTTACCGTAAATGATTTTATGACCGTTAATCCAAAAACGATTTCACCTGAGACAACGCTATCTCGTATCCTTGAGCTCATGAAACGAGAAGGGTGTCGCCAATTACCCGTTGTTGAGGATGGCAAGCTCTTGGGAATCGTGACCGATAGGGATGTTCGATTTGTATTAAATTCACCCTTCATTTCGCAAGAACGTAAGGAAAACGTTGAGCTTCTCGATAAGATTTTTGCTGAAAGCATGATGACACGCGATCCACTCACCGTGTCACCTGACACGCCCGCTTATATCGCCACAGAAATGTTGAGCATTTATAAGTTTGGCGCCTTGCCTGTTGTCGAAGAAGAAATCCTTGTAGGGATTGTGACCGTGACTGATTTCTTAGATCATGCCACTAAGCATTATCGTAATTCAATGCTCGTTGACTTGATGTCATAAAAGGAGTTTTATTGATAAACGTCTTCAGCTCAAGAATACATCTCGAAATTACTATAAACCGGTATCTGGTCTCAGATACTGGTTTTTTTTGTGACAAATCACAAAGATCAGATGCAGAATGTCACTATTGAAACGGCCGTTGCTCCCCTATTCTACAGGTAATGAAATGATTATTTTCTCAAGGGAGATTGAGATGAAACGCTTACTTATATTGGGAGCTGGCACCGCTGGCACCACACTAGTAAACAAATTACGGTCCAAGCTCGATAAAAAAGATTGGCAAATCACAATTGTTGATGAAGATCCAGTTCATGTTTATCAGCCAGGGCTTTTATTTATGCCTTTTGGTATCTACAGAACCAAAGATGTCATTCAGCCAAAAAAACGATTTATTCCAGATGGCGTCACTTTCATCAAATCACACATTATGCGGGTTGATGCCGAAAATAATGGTGTGATCCTTGAGGGAGGTGTGAGGATGCCCTACGATGCCCTCGTCATCGCCACAGGCACACATCCTCGCCCCGACGAAACGCCAGGGCTTGATAACAAAGAGTGGCGAAACACCATTCATGATTTTTACACGTTAGAAGGGGCTGTGCACTTAGCCAATAAGCTCGAACATTGGGGAGGTGGACATTTGGTAGTCAACATCATGGAAATGCCTATTAAATGCCCCGTAGCCCCATTAGAGTTTATCTTTTTAGCAGATTGGTATTTCACCAAAAAAGGAATCCGCGACAGAGTTGAGTTGACCTATGTCACTCCACTGCCAGCGGCGTTCACCAAACCTATAGCTGCAGAAAAGCTTGGGCACACCTTAAAAGAAAAAAACATCAATCTTGTTGCTGAATTTTATACCGAACATGTTGATGGAGAAGGCAAACGACTCGTCTCTTATGATGAGGAAGAAGTGAACTACGATTTACTCGTGACGATTCCCGTCAATATGGGTGCCGACTACATCGCAATTTCAGGCCTTGGGGATGAACTCAATCATGTTCCGGTGGACAAACATACCTTTAGATCAACGCAGTATGACAATATCTTCGCGTTAGGTGATGCAGCGGCTGTGCCAACCTCTAAAGCTGGCTCAGTGGCTCACTTTGCAATCGACCTTTTTGTCGACAATTTCCTGCGCTATATCGAAGGCAAGCCCATGCTGCCAACGTTTGATGGTCATGCAAACTGCTTTGTGGAAACTGGCTTTAACAAAGCCCTCTTAATCGATTTTAACTACGACACAGAACCTTTGCCCGGCAAATTCCCATTTGCCTATGTTGGCCCAATGAATTTGCTCAAAGAATCAAAGCTCAATCATTGGGGAAAGATGGCATTTAAATGGGTGTACTGGAATCTTTTGTTACGAGGAAGGCATATTCCACTTCCAGCTCAGATGTCCATGAATGGCAAGGTTTTACCTAAAACTTAACAACTTTGGGAGGCAACAATGAGTGTACGAGAAATAGCAGGAACAACTGTACATTTTGACGAACAGGGGTTTATGAGTAACCCAGATGAATGGAACAAAATGATCGCTGAGATATTAGCAGCCGAAATTGGAATCACCCCTTTGACGGATCGTCACTGGAAAGTCATCGAGTTCTGTCGTGAAGATTTTGAAGAACGAGGTGATTCCCCGACATTGCGCCGGATTATGAAAGTCGGTGGGGTTCCCACCAAAGAGCTTTATAAACTCTTTCCAAAAGGTCCAGCCAAAAAGGTCGCTTATGTTTCTGGTTTAGGGAAACCAAGTGGGTGCATCTAAGAAAATCGAATCCCGATTGTTCTGATTAGTGCAAACATTTTCCCATACTTCTACTAAGGAGAAATCTCATGTTTGATGACGAAAAAACGCGTAAATTAAGCATTATTTGTTCAAAAGGCTCATTGGATATGGCATATCCAGGGCTGGTATTAGCCAATGCCGCGTTGATGGAAGGCATTGATGTGACGGTCTTCTTCACGTTTTGGGGTCTCGATATGATCAATAAACGGAAGATGAATAATCTGAAATTTGTGCCTATTGGGAACCCCAGTATGCCTATTCCAAATGCGGTTGGTGGCTTACCCGGCATGACTAATGTGGCAACGGCCGTTATGAAGCGAGAAATTTCAAAGCTTGACTTTCCTGAAGTCGAAGAGTTTCTTGAAATGATTAGTGATGCAGGTGGCAAGTTGTACGCTTGTAAGATGTCGGTCGACATGTTTGAAGATATGCATCTGATGAATGAAAACGACATTTATGACCGCGTAGAAGGCGTTGTTGGTGCAACTGACTTCATGGAAATGAGTGAAGATGCCCAGATTATCTTTATTTAGAACAAATCCCTTCAAAAAGCTGAGGCTTTAGGGTTTCACTCCTCCCATTGATGAGTGTCACATGATTTAGATGACATATAGCACTGTATTGGAAACATTTTAAAAAGTATGATGTGTAGGATGCTTTTAGGAAAAAATTGAAACTGGGACATTCAATTCTTGGGTCATCCGTTAAGGAAGATCATTTCTAGAAGCCTCACTTTCATTCCTTCTTCTTTCGCCCGTCGCAGCGCCAATTGCTTGCGACGGGTTCCTCTTATCATTAAGTGAATGCATTTGTCCCCGTCTTTAAGATTCACTTGATTTAAGGAGATATTTATTTTGAGTTTCAAACAAAATCTTTCAACGATACAAAATAAATTACGGGTTCATCTTCCGACGCTCCGCTGGCTCGTCCCACTCCTTCTCACGGTTTTAGTTATTTTTTATGAGTTGGGTCCAGCAAGTTGGCTTTATGAAGAACAAGGTGTGCTATTTCGCACACTGGCTGATTTAATCATTTTTGGCACGATTGGGCCCCTGTTTGCTTTAATTATTTTATATTTCTTAGAACGATGGCTTGACGAGAAGGACACGGCCGAATTTCAGGCTAGGATTTTAAACCAAGCGCGCGCAGAAATTGACAACGGACGACAACTCCATGACAATTCGATTCAGGTCTTATTTGCTGCTTCCCTGCTCCTCGATTCATTTCGAGCTGAAAATCCAGAGCTTCCGCCAGAAACGGCCGTTCAAATTGGGAAAACGGAAACAGCCTTAAATCAAGCCATATTTCAATTGCGCGAATATCTTCAAAACCAATAAGAGAATCAACGAGTGACCGAATTTAATTCATTTAACGCCCTCCTTCCCCCCGAAATGGCTGAAAAAGCCGAAAATGCGGGTGTGGCCAAAGCTAACTTAGGTGGCTGGCAGATG